>NZ_FRDJ01000013.1 GCF_900143265.1 Fervidobacterium gondwanense DSM 13020
TACCATCAGCTTTTTTCCCTGAGAAAAGGAGTTTACACCCCGAAGGGCTTCGTCCTCCACGCGGCGTCGCTGGATCAGGCTTTCGCCCATTGTCCAAAATCCCCCACTGCTGCCTCCCGTAGGAGTAGGGCCCGTGTCTCAGTGCCCTTGTGGCCGGCCATCCTCTCAGACCGGCTACCCGTCGTCGGCTTGGTAGGCCGTTACCCTACCAACTACCTGATGGGCCGCAGGCCGCTCCCCTGGCACCTTTCGGCCTTTACTCTCCCGAGTCTACGGCGGTTTACCCGCAGTTTCCCACGGCTATCCGCCTCCAGGGGGCACGTTCCTACGTGTTACGCACCCGTCCGCCGCTATGCAGCCTTCCGCCAAAGCTTCCAGCCGCACCGCTCGACTTGCATGTGTTAGGCACGCCGCCAGCGTTCACCCTGAGCCAGGATCAAACCCTCCAAGCTAACCCTTGTCAGGTTCAACCCAAGCTTATCTTTTTTCGGTGGCTGCTATTCGTATTTCAATGACCGGGCTTTCCCTTACCTTCTTCGTGTCGTCGCTCGGCGCTTTGTTAATTTACCATAGTCCTTCAATTTTGTCAAGACCCGTACTTTCTTCCGCTTGCTTTCCTCAAGCGTTTCTTAATTTACCATATCCTCTTTGTTTTGTCAACTGTCTTTTTTGTCTTTCTTCTTTCTCGCTTCTTTCCTTCCGCCTTCTGTCAGACGGCGAGATTCATTCTACACCATCTTTTGTTAACTGTAAAGCCTCATTCCGTAACGACTCCTTACCACTTTCTGTTACAAACAACCACAGCATGCCTATCTCTCAGGCGTTTGTGACACTCGAAAATATGCTAAAATTGATGTATGGAGGTGTGACAGATAATGTACATTTTTAAGTACCTCAACGTGCCAGAATATTATATGGGAATTGACCCTTCGTGGACTGGAAAGAACAAGAGTGCTGTTGTTGTACTTGTGCAACTGAAAGAATGTGATAAGTGTGGTCTTATAGATTATATATATACATCAAATGAAAGCGAAATCTTGGACTTTGTGTTGAGGTATCGTAATTCAGTATTAGGAATAGATGCTCCGTTGATTGTTAAGAATACTTCTGGTCACAGGCAAAATGAGCTCGAATTCTTGCAGAAATACAAGCTTCGAGTACCTTTATATCCTGTGAACGTAAGCAGATGGAATTCATTTTTTCCTACAAGCCTATACAATAGGCTGAAGAAGCACGAGTTTTCCTTCGAAAACTATAACGTATTCGAAATATATCCGCATGCAACGATCGCTGCCAAGTTCTTTGGGAAGTTATTCAGTTACAAGAGAGGGTCAAAGAGTGAGAGGGAAAAGAAATTAGACATACTTAAAAGAATTATTCTAAAATATGTCGAATTACCCGAGTTGCAATTTCAACAGCTAAAGGAATATGAAGATTTTCTCGATGCTGTTATATGTGCATACACCGTCTTTCTGCCAACGATAGAAGAGACTCTGGTCTTCGGAAGTACTTCAGAAGGGCTGTTGTTAGTTCCATGTCCTAAGTCCTGAGGTGGTGATAATATCAAAGGGGCTTATATTTTGCTAATCAAAATCAAGACGCAAACAGAATTGAAGATTTCAAAGAACTGTTGGGATCTAATGCCAGGTTTATATGCTTATGTTGGCTCAGCCATGAACAATATCGAAAAACGAATACTGAGACATCTGAGAAAGAACAAGAGAAAGCACTGGCATATAGACTACCTAACAGAGTTCGGAGAGGTAATCTGCGCTGTTATGTTTCCATCTGAAAACAGAATAGAAGAAACGATTTCCAAGATGCTTTCAAAAAGATTTGAGCCAATCCCTGGTTTTGGTGCTTCTGATCTGGATGTAGACACTAACTTATTCTTGGTAGATGATATAGAAGATTTCTTCGAGCCTGTTGATTTCTTGCCAATCATGGCGAAAGGAGTGAAAAATAGTGCCCATAGAGATCCACAGTGAAAGATTTAGAAAACTTAAAGAGGCAAATACTGTAAAGAAAAGACCTGTTATATACTGGATGCAAAGAGATCAAAGATTTGAAGATAACTGGGCTTTATTGTTCGCACAAAGAATTGCAATTGAAAACGATGTTCCGCTGATTGTTTGCTTTAATATCGTTTCGTCGTTTCTTAACGCAACAATAAGACAGTATGACTTCATGCTTAAGGGATTAAAAGAAACGCAAGATAGGCTACTTGAGTACAATATTCCATTAGTTTTCACATTTGGAGCTGCGACCGAAAGTTTGCTGACCTTCTTAGAATCGTTAAAGCCATCCTTTTTTGTAACTGATTTCAATCCGTTGAGGACGGTAAAAGAATGGAAAAAGAAAATAATAGAATCTATTGATGCCACGGTATACGAAGTTGACGCTCACAATATCACACCTGCGTTTTGGATATCACAAAAGCAAGAATATGGTGCTTACACATTAAGACCTAAGATTCAAAAAGTACTGTCTAATTTTCTCCGTGAATTTCCAAAACCTCAGAAAATGCCTTATTCAAATCTCTCAGTCGTAGATTTTGACATGCTAAATGTAGAAAAAACAATCGAATTACTGAATGTAGATAAGACCATCAAACCTCTTGAGAAACCTCTTCCTGGTGCTCAGATGGGTTTTGAAATAATGAATGAGTTTATAAAGGAAAGACTAAAATTTTATGCCAATTTAAAAAACGATCCGACAGTAGATGGCACTTCGAATTTATCTCCCTATCTACATTTTGGGCAGATTTCTCCTCAGCGTGTTGCTCTTGAAGTCATTAAACTTAAGGAGAAATACCCTGAATCTGCAGAAGCATTTTTGGAAGAACTTATAGTCAGGCGTGAACTTGCAGATAATTTTTGCCTTTACAACGAAAATTACGATTCGCTCGAGGGATTTCCAGATTGGGCAAGAAAGTCTTTGGAAAAGCATGTGCAGGATAAAAGAGAGTATGTTTATACCCTGGAAGATCTCGAAAACGCGGAAACCCACGATTCGCTGTGGAACGCTGCGCAGTTGCAGCTTTTAAAGACAGGGTACATGCACGGTTATATGCGCATGTATTGGGCAAAGAAAATTTTGGAGTGGACAACCACTCCTGCCGAAGCTTTGAAATACGCAATTTACCTAAACGATAAGTACGAACTTGATGGCAGAGACCCTAACGGATACGCCGGTATAGCTTGGGCAATCGGTGGCGTGCACATAGACCTTGGAAAGAAAGAACAATCTTCGGAATGGTTCAATATATGAGTTTTGAAGGATGTAAAAGAAAATTCGATGTTGAAAAATATATAGAAAGGTGGTATAATGAGTAAAAAATTATACATTGTATAAGAGCAGGTGAGTTTATGAAAAAACGCATTGAGAATCATAATTTGAGCGAGTTTGAACGTTTTGTACTGTTTCAGAAAGGTACCGAACCACCTTTTACTGGTGAATATGAAAACCATTTCGAAAAAGGTATCTACGTTTGTAAGAACTGTGGGATACCTCTTTACAATTCATCTGACAAATTTCATTCAGGATGTGGATGGCCAGCATTTGATGACGAAATCCCTGGTGCTGTTTTCAGGCAACCTGACAGGGATGGTAGACGCACTGAAATAGTCTGTGCATATTGCGGGGCTCATTTAGGCCATGTTTTTCTAAATGAAGGATTCACATTGAAGAACGTGAGGCACTGTGTTAATTCCGTCTCGTTGAAGTTCATTCCGGAAGGTCAAAAGCCACCGATAGATAGGATGTTCTTTGCTGGTGGTTGTTTCTGGGGTGTCGAACATCTTTTCAAACAACTTGAAGGAGTAGTTGATACACGTGTTGGGTACATGGGAGGACATCGTCCAAATCCCACATACGAGATGGTTTGCACAGGTGTTACTGGGCACTACGAAACAGTCGAGGTTATATTCAATCCTTCAAAGATATCCGAAGAAGAGCTCGTAAGATACTTTTTCGAAATTCATGATTTCACTCAGGAAAACGGTCAAGGACCTGATATCGGAGAACAGTACAGGAGTGTCATATTCTACACAAATGATAGGCAAAAATCCATTTCGGAGAAGATTATAGAAGAGCTGAGGAAAAGATATCGCGTGACAACGAAATTAAAAAAAGCCTCAACCTTTTGGCTTGCGGAAGATTATCATCAGGATTACTATGAGAAAACGGGGAAAGCGCCTTATTGTCATTACAGAAGGAATGTGTTCTAAGAAAGGTATAAGTTTAGTTTTTGAGATAAGTTCTCGGCAAATTCTATGAGGTCAACGTCGAATTTCAAATAAGCATACCTGTCGAGCGGAGTATCGCCTTTTGTTATTATTACCAGCTTTGCTCCATTCCTGAGTGCGTACAATGGCAATTGAGCTGCGGGATACACAACGAGTGATGTTCCTATGGCTAAAAAGACATCACTCTTGATTGCCCAATTTTGCGCTTTAGTGAACTCATTAAGAGGAAGCATCTCGCCAAAGAATACTATGTCTGGTTTTGTTAAACCACCACAAGAACACCTAAAATTGTTCGATAGCAAAAACTCTCTTTGAGCAAAGTCCAGAATTTCATACCTTCTACTGCACCTGAGACAATTCCAAATTCTGACACTCCCATGAATTTCAGCGACGTTTCTGTTTCCAGCCTTCGTGTGCAGACCATCAATATTCTGAGTTATGACACCTTTTAATTTACCTAACTTTTCGAGCTCTGCTAACAGCAGGTGCATCAAGTTTGGTTTAACTTCCAACATACTAAGCAAACCTTCCCTGGCAAATGCATAAAACCTATCAGGATTCCTGTTGAATTCATCTATATCAAATATGTCCTGACCGTATTTGGTATACAAACCATTGGGGCTTCGAAAATCAGGAACCCCACTTGGGACGCTGACGCCTGCCCCTGTCAAAACAACGATATTTGACGACTTATTAATCAGCTCGACAATGTGATTTATGAGTTTTTCTTCCATCATGTAGCCACCTGTTTCTTTTCTAAACTTTTCGTGCTATTGAAAGCAGATACTCTACAGTATCTGTAAAACTCATTCTTTCCTTAATACCTTGCCTAAGAAATTTGTTTATTTCATCTATAAGCTCTATAGATTTATCAATCTTTGGATTTGTTCCCTTCTTGTATGCGCCAACGTCGATCAAATCCTTTGCATCGTTATATGTTGCCATGATGTCTCTTATCAACCTTGCAGCCTGAATGTGCTCAGGTTTAGTTACGTCCACCATCAACCTACTTATACTCATCAAGACATCAACTGCTGGGTAATGATTTGATTCAGCTAACCTTCTTGAAAGTATTATGTGCCCATCAACGATACCACGCACAGTATCTGAAATTGGTTCGTTAAAATCGTCCGCTTCTACAAGAACGGTATATATGCCCGTTATACTACCTTTGTCAGAGTTTCCCGCCCTTTCAAGAATCTTAGGTAATTGTGCGAAAACGCTTGGTGGGTAGCCTCTCGTTGTAGGAGGCTCACCAATAGCAAGTCCAACTTCCCTTTGAGCCATCGCCCAGCGTGTTAACGAATCAACCATTAGCATAACAGCATAGCCGTTATCCCTAAAATACTCAGCAACAGTTGTTGCCGTAAGAAGTGCTTTTATTCTAAGCAGTGCCGGTTGGTCAGATGTAGAAACGATAACGATTGATCTCTTCAAACCTTCTTCGCCGAGGTCCTTTTCTATGAATTCTCTAACTTCTCTACCACGCTCACCTATGAGGGCAATTACGTTTATGTCAGCTGCTGTATTTCTTGCAATCATACCGAGTAGAGTACTTTTTCCAACTCCACTACCGGCAAATATACCTATTCTCTGACCTTTACCGAGAGTTATAAACCCATCGATAGCTCTTACACCAACCGGTAATGGTTCAAGTATTCTCTTACGCACCAACGGGTTAGGGGCTTCGCTTATAATTGGTCTGTATTCTCTCAAAAACAAGCTTTTCCCATCTATCGGTCTTCCGAGTGCATCTACCACCCTGCCCCTCAGATCTTCACCGACTGGTACACTAACTGATTTGTTAGTTTTAATTACCTCGCAACCCTTTTTCAACCCGGTGATATCCTCAAGTGGCATTAAAACGGTGAGATCCTCTTTGAAACCAACAACTTCAGCCAAAGCCTTTTTATTTCCAACGATTATTTTGCACAGCTCGCCATAAGCAGCATCCGGTCCCTTTGACTCTATGGTCAGACCTATTATCTTCTGGACTTCCCCAATGTATTCGTAAGGATTTATGTTATTAACTTTTTCTAAAAATATCTCCATCACTTTGGGAAAGTTACACTTTTCAATGTTCCCCATTCTGAACAACTCCCATCGAGATTAAAAGTCTTACGAAAGACTCTAGCCATTTATGTTGAAAATCTCTTCGAATATCTCATCGAGCAAAGCAAACTGGAATTTAAGAGTTGCGTCTATGGTTCCAAGGTCTGTCTCTGCAATAATTCCGTACTCGACATTTTCGTTCAAGACAACTTCGTATCCTTTTTCTTTAATAAAGTTCAAAGTTTCATCATCTAACAATTTAGCATCAGCTGGGTTTATATGAATTTTCACCTTTGTAGAACCTGCAAGGTGAGCCAATACCTTTTCGAGTTTCCGCTTTGTAACTTCGGGATCTACCTGTTTCTCCAAGAACTTTTCAACCAACACAGAACTTATCGCGGTTAACTTCTCACAGTATTGGGCAAATGCATCTGAAAGACTTTTTTCAAAGGTATCGACAATTCTCACTATCTGTTTCCTTAAATTCTCTATTTCAATTTCTTTTTGCTTCTCTAATTGCTCTATTAGTTCCTTAGATCTTTGATTAGCCTCCTCAACTATCCTGTTATACTCCTCCTGAGCCTGCAAGATTATTGATTGTGCTTGTTGCTGAGCCTCTTCAACAATCTTTTCTGCTTCTCTATTTGCATTCGCAACCATTTGGACGATTTCTTCCTCTGAAAGCGATTTCTTTTGTTCTTGAAGAATATCTTTGTTCTTATCAGCTTCAAGTTTTCTTTTCTCTTCCATCCTCAAAGGGGAATCCAGATAAACATAACGTTTCTTTATTATCAATAGTATCACTCCTTCTAAAAGAATGTTGGGCACATGGTGCCCAACATACAAAACATCAATTTGCCAATTCTATTATACAACATTTTATAAGCAGATATCAATATTCAAGCTGTTTTAATCCTTTTTCAATTATCTCTTTTGTATCCCTTGCTATCATCAGTTCTTCGTTGGTTGGTACAAGGAGTACCTTAACTTTTGAATCCGGGGTTGTTATTATCCTTTCCTCACCCTTTATGTTGTTCTTTTCGTCGTCTATTTTTATTCCAAGGAAACTTAGGTAGTTTTCACATATTTCTTTTCTGGTAATCGGGGAATTTTCTCCAACGCCTGCTGTAAATGCTATTGCGTCAACACCGTTCATTGCTGCGATGTATGCACCGATGTACTTTGCAATTCTGTATTCGTAAATATCAAGAGCGAGTCTGCAAACTGGGTCTCCTTCGAGTGCCTTGTCTTCTATATCCCTCATGTCTGAACTGAAACCATCTGTTAGCCCAAGTACACCACTCTTTTTGTTGAGTATTGTGTAAACCTCTTCTGCTGTGAGTCCCTCTTTTTCCATTAAGAAGGTCACGATTGATGGATCGATATCTCCAGACCTTGTACCCATGACAAGTCCTTCAAGAGGGGTGAACCCCATCGATGTATCTATACTGTGACCGTTTAGTACTGCAGCTACGGAAGCACCATTTCCAAGGTGAACTGTGATTATCTTTGATTTGTGATAATCGAGCCCAAGTATTTCTGCTGTCCTCTTTGAAACGTACCTGTGGCTCGTTCCGTGGAAGCCATATCTTCTTATCTTGTATTTCTTGTAGTATTCATAAGGTATTGCGTAAAGGTATGCTTTTGCTGGCATTTTTGAATGGAAAGCTGTGTCAAACACTGCAACGTTTGGAACGCCTGGCAACAACTTCATCATCGCTTTTATACCCATTATGTTTGGTGGGTTGTGAAGTGGTGCAAGGTAGGAATACTCCTCGAGAGCTCTCATAACTTCGTCGTCTATTAGAACAGAACCGGAAAATTTCTCGCCACCGTGTACCACCCTGTGACCAACGGCATCGATTTCCGAAAGATCCTTAACACCGCCGACCTTTTCGTCTACAACCAATTCCAGAACGTATTTCAGTGCATCTTCATGGTCTTTCATGGGTTTTTCCACAACTGTTTTTTGATCATCTTTCTTGTGTACTATTCTACTTCCTGGTATTCCTATTCTTTCCGCAAGCCCTTTACAAAGCACTTGCTCTGTTTCCATATCAAGGAACTGGTACTTAATAGATGAGCTACCGCAGTTCACTACGAGTACTCGCACTGATACCCCTCCTCTTAATGTCGTAAGAATTGCCTACTATGCGGCTTATACCTGCTGAATCAAGCCTTTCCAGCGGCTCCAAGGAACTCGAGTCTGTTCATAACAACCTCTTTGACAAGTTTCTTTCCAGCTCCGAGGTAATGTCTCGGGTCAAATTCTTTTGGATTCTCTTTAAGGTATTTCCTAAGGCCTGCTATAAATGCAATTCTCAAATCTGTGTCTGTGTTAACTTTGTTTATACCGAGTTCAACGCACTTTTTCAATTCTTCCTCAGGAACACCTTTTGCACCGCCCAAATCCGCACCGTATTCTTCTGCCAACTTCACATATTCCGGCAAAACGCTTGATGCACCATGCAATACGAGCGGCCTTTTTGTTAGTTCCTTAACAGTCTTTAACCTTTCGAAATCGAGTTTTGCATCTCCCTTGAACTTGAACGCACCATGGCTTGTCCCGATAGCTGGCGCAAGAAAGTCTACTCCTGTTTCCTCAACAAATATTTTCGCTTGCTGTGGATCAACAAGAACAGATTCTTCTGCAGAAACATTGTCCTCAACACCTGCAAGCTGACCAAGTTCCGCCTCAACAGAGACACCTGCTGCATGCGCTATCTTCACGATTTCTTTTGTCTTCTTCATGTTCTCTTCAAAAGGTTCTTCGGAGGCATCGATCATAACGGAGGAATAACCTGCCTTTATCGCTGCTATTATATACTCAAAGTGCTTACCATGGTCAAGGTGAAGGGCAATCGGTATATCGACGCTATCAGCGAATAACCTTACTAATTCGACAAAATATCTTGCACCCTTAAGTATGTCACCGTTTCCTGCATACTTTATCGCACCTTCGCTTGTTTCAATGATTAAAGGCGCTCTCTTTTCTAATGCTCCGTCAAGAATTGCATGGAAAAATTCCATGTTGTTGATGTTGAATGCTGGCACTGCGTAGTATTCCTTGCTTGCCTTTTCCAAAATGTCTTTCGTGTTAACATACATATGTTCCACTCCTTTCACTGTTTAGTTGTGTGCTTGCAAAATTAATTATATCACAATTCTTGATTAAGGAAAATAACAATAAGAGAAAGGGGCATTTACCCCTTTCTCTTCTGTCTTGACTTCTTTTTATTAATTTTTTGTATTTCTTCTTCAACTTCTTCGTATCCTTGCTTGTAAAGCTCAAACTCCTTAGGATCGAGTTCCATCAAAAGTCTCAAAAATTCACCCGCGTGGACTCGCTCTTCGTTGGCTATATCAATGAGGACTTCTTTAGCAAGCTCGTTATCAGTTGATTCCGCAAGCTGCATATAGAGCTGAATTGCTTCATATTCAGCTGCAATCATAAATCTAATGGCTCTGATAAGCTCTTCGTGTGTTAATTTCTCTTTGTTCTTCAATCCACTGAATGCATGTGAAAATTCCGGCATACTGACACCCCCTATTCAGTGCAGGTTACTCGATAGCTCTCCCTCTTCTTAAAAGCTTCATGCTCTAAGTCTGATAGCTTCTCCAACTGGGATTCTATCTTTCTTATCTCGTTTATGTCAGACTTCGTCGCTGGTCTTTTTGGTGCAAACGCAACGCAGCTGTCTATATACGGCTGTATGGATATATCAAACGTACCTATCTCCTTTGCCTTCTTTGTTGTTTCAACTTTATCAAAACCAATAAGTGGTCGCAAAACCAACAATGAGCTTGCATCTTCTATTGCAGCCATATTTGTAAGTGTCTGACTTGCGACTTGTCCAAGATTTTCGCCTGTGACAATTGCTTTCGCTTTACTCCTTCTTGCTATCATACTTGCTATTCTCATCATTGATCTTCTTTGGAGGATAAGAGAATATTCGTCAGGTGCATTCTCTTTTATGTACATTTGAATATCTGTGAGCGGAACAATCCACATCCTCAACCCGTTTGGAAGGTACTTGCTTAGTTCACGTCCAAGGCTCAGTATCTTCTCTACGGATTTTTCAGTTGTCATAGGTGGGCTAAGGAATGTGAGTGTTTGAAGTTCCAAACCACGTCTCATTGCATACCAACCTGCAACTGGGCTATCTATACCACCACTGAGCAACAAAAGAGCTCTGCCTGACACTCCTACTGGTAATCCTCCAGACGATGGTATTTTACCGGAAAAGACAAAAATCTCCTTTTCTCTAACATCTATTCCAATTTCAAAATCAGGATTGTGTACGTCCACTTTTAGATTTGGAAAACTCTCAAGAACGTAAGCACCGAATTCTCTATTTATCTCAAGACTTGTCATAGGAAATTCCTTATACCCTCTCTGTGCGTTTATCTTAAACGTTTTGAGCCCTTGTTCAACAAAAACCTTCGCAACCTTTATAACAACTTCTCTCAGTTCTTCCAAGTCGTGCGATACCGCATAACCCAGTGAGTAATTCTGGATTCCAAATACGTTTTTCAACCTTTGGGTTATAACCTCCGGGTCGTTTCTTCCAATCCTTACGATAATTCTTCCGTACCTTTTGTTAACTGCAGCAGGTCTAACTATCTTCAATATATTGTCTATCAACTTTTTCTCGAACCAACCCCTGTTCTGCCCTTTTAAGCCTATCTCAGAGTACCTAATCACGAAAACATTTTCCACAAGCGTCCCTCCATATTCTTCCTCTTTTAGACGACCTTCTTTCAGTTCCAAGTTATTATATCACGTGTGCCAAGAATATAGAACTATGAAACTTTCTGCTGCAGATGAACTGGTCATACTTTTCTTAAGTCTAAATATATGGACACTTCTCTAATGCGGGAGGCGATTTTATGTATGTTGGTACAGAGCTTCTCGTAGTTATTGTCGGACTACTTTTAGTTCCAGTGGTTGTTATGGTTATTCTTGGAGTAGTTGGTTTTGAATCTCAGATAGGAGATTTTTCACTACTTATTGAAGGTATGGTAAGGCTTATACCGCCACCGGATGATTTCTCAGAATTCTTTCTTGGTTTTCGTCTGTACGGAGGATATCAATTTCTTGAATCAGGACCTTTTAGGTTGAAACTGAATATCGGAAATTTAAATGTTACTTTCAACAATTCAGAAAGTGAGCTGCTAAAATTAGAGTTTCAGCCCAGTATTGGTGGTACGTTGGAAATTAATCAGCTAAGACTCAGAATAAACCTATTTAAGAACGGAGGTTTCGGTGGCATTTATTGGAAATTCTAAAACTATTTTCTCTCGTACAACCCAACAATTTCCCCCTGAGCAACAATTTTCCCACTTAATGCCTTTTCAAGTTCCTTTTTCGTAACTCTGCCTTTGAGTTCCAGTAAAGAATCAATAGCATAAACTTTGAAGTGATAATGATGAACACCATGCCCTTTTGGTGGGCACGGTCCGTTATATCCCAACTTTCCAAAATCGTTGTAGCCTTGTTTAGTTCCATCTGAAAGGTTCTCAATTTTCTGCAAACCTTTTGGAACGGTAACTGTACTCGATGTTACGGGTAAATTCCACAAAACCCAGTGAACAAATGTGCCGATCGGTGCGTCTGGATCATCGCATATGATTGCTAAAGTCTTTGCTCCTTCGGGAATATTCTGTATCAAGAGTTCAGGATTTAAGTCAGCCCCCTCACAAGTGTATTCTTTCGGAATAAACTCGCCGTTTTTAAAAACCGAAGAGACTGTCATTGAACCCACCTCCTCTTTTGCGTTTGTTCTTACCGTTCCCTTCTCCATGAATCTTACAGTCATGATAACAATCAAAACAATGGCTATTATCAACAGAGAAATAGAAACAAACCTATGGTTTCTTGACGTAACCATCGGTAATCACCCCTATTTTAAATTATACCACCTATCAACATTGGTGGTATAATTTTTTAAGTGAGCAATATAACCTCGGAAAAGAGGTGATAAAGATGGAAAATGGAAAGGTCATAGTTGTCAGCGGTGGTGCCAAGAACATAGGAAAGGGAATAGCTTTGCATTTCCTAAGAAACGGCTGGTTGGTTGGTATTATCGATTTTGACAAAAAAGCACTTGATGAACTCGATGAAGACAAAAATCTTCTAAAATTCTACGGAGACGTTTCAGATGAGTATTCCGTTAGTGATTTTTATCTGCACGTCAAGGAGAGGTTCGGCAGGTTAGATGCGATAATTAACAACGCTGCAATAGGAGGGTTTAAGAATTTTTTAGACCTTACAGTCACAGAGTGGAAACGCGTGATAGATATAAACCTCACCGGATACTTCTTAATGGCACGTTTTGGTGTTCCACTGATTTTGGAAACCGCAAGAACAGGTGCAATTGTGAACATTTCATCTACACGTGCTTTGATGTCTGAACCGGGAAACGAAGCTTACAGCGCATCTAAAGCAGGCATATTAGGACTTACCCATGCACTGGCAAATTCGTTAGGTCCTAACATACGGGTAAATGCGATATGCCCTGGATGGATACTTCATGAGAGTGAAACTGTTTCTGAAGCTGATCACAAGCAGCATTTGACGGGCCGTGCAGGGAACATAGAAGATGTGGTTCAACTTGTCAATTTCCTGGTAGATGAAAGCAAGAGTGGTTTCATCACTGGTCAATATTTTATTGTCGATGGTGGAATGACTAAGAAAATGATATACATTTAAACTACTAAAATCTTAGAAAGGAGGATCATTTTGGATATAATTCGACGATTCTTCGATATCATATACAGGTACAAATTTACTATCATAGGTTCGCTCTTGCTCATACTGTCTGTACTTATAATCTTAAACAACGCAAAAATAGAGACAAGAATAGAAACGTTCTTACCCGGATACAAACCAGGAAGACCGATAGAAGAAATTGATGATCCCGCCGTTCAAAATATGGTAAGAATGGCTCTTAAATTCGGAGACAGTGCAAATGTTTCAATCATTTATCATTCAGAAGTTTCATTAAACCAGCCCGGTGCATTAAAACGCATAAAGGAATTTCAAGAAAAACTGGAAAAATTGAAAGATGTTAGATTGGTGATTTCAATACTGAACTACCCAGGGGCAGAGGCGTACTTTGAAAATGATGCGATAAATTTGAAAGAACTCCCTAAGGAACTGAAGAATTTTGTTTCAGAAGATGGACGTTACGCAATGTTCTTAGTTGTCTTATCAGTCTCTAAGCAAGTTGAACCTGTTGTTAGGAGATTGACGAACTCGTTAAAGGGAGAACCTATCATAGTTCTCTCAGAAGCCTCTGTGAACAATAAGCTTTTCGACGAACTTAAAAGATCGATGTTTTTCTACCCAGTAGTGATGTTCTTAGTTATACTTTCATTGTTCTTTTATCAAACTCAATCTCTGAGAGCAGCTTGGGTTTCTCTTTTCATACCAGTTTTGTCTTCAATATATACATATGCACTTTATTTTTACTTTGGAGGAGTTCTAAATATTTTAACTTCAATGACGGCATCTTTTCTAATCATAATCGGCTCAGCTTATCCACTACATTACTATAACGCTATATTTAGGACGGAAGATGTGAGAAAACACATAAGTATACCAATATTTTTCTCAATGTTAACAACAGCAATTGGATTCATGTCTTTCTTGTTTGTAAAGATACCAGCGTTCAAAGAGTTCGGATTGTTAGTTTCTATCGGGTTATTACTCGACTTTTTACTAACAATAACCATCGGTCACGAGCTGCTTGGAAGAGCAAAGAGAAAAACAATACGCGTACCAAAATCCTTTGGCATACGTTATTTTGGCAACAAAGTTGCTATTGGAATTTTAGTAGTACTCGCTTTCTTCACAGTGTTGTCCGTATATTATCTACCACGACTTAAAGTTGGATTCAACACAATGGACTATTTTTCTGAAAGCTCAGATATACGCAAGGGTTATAACGTCCTTGAAGAGAAGTTTGGAATGAAAGAATCTATTTATATGGTATTAGAAAAAGAATTTGGTGTATTTTTGCCATTCGACGATAGGAATATAGATTCAATCATCAAAGAGTTGTCTAAATATCCAGAAGTGGCGAGTGTAGATTTTCCAAGAAGCGTTAGCACGACTGCTCTAATCCTCGCTTCGAGAACCCAACCGGTCTTGAGAAGGTATATTGCGGACGGAAGAACGATAAGGCTCTCAATAAATCTAACACCATCAGGTGCTGAGAATATTAACAAAGTAACTGAGATTATAAATCAGATAATGACGGATTTTAAATACAAATACTATATCTCCGGTACACCCTACATAATGAAGGCGATAAACGACAGCATACTGTCGAGTCAGATACAAAGCATAGTGGCGGCATTAATCCTTGTATTCGTCATGTTAATAATCGTCTTTAGAGATATTGCAGAGAGCGTAAAACTGATTTCTCCTGTACTATTTGCTACGATTTTGAACTTTTTCTACATGTCGGTATTTGGAATGAAGCTTGAGATATCGACCGCTATTACGTCAAGCATTATCATAGGTCTTGCTATTGACTATTCGATCCATCTTGGTCATGATTACAACAAAACTGGTAATGTATTCACATCGATTAAGAACGTCGGACCAGCAATTGTTGGAAACGCACTGGGTATAATATTTGGTTTTCTAACGCTTCTAATTGGTGGTGAACTGGCTCTCTTCAAAAGAATCTCTATACTTGTATCGCTTGGAATATTCACCGCCGCATTACTTACCTTAACTGTTTTGCCATTCATGTTATCATTTCAGAAAGTTAGGAAATTGAAACGTATAGGAGGAATGGAGGATGAATAAGGTCAGACTTGCGTTAGCGCAAATCAATTCTACGGTGGGAGATATCGAAGGAAACAAGAAGAAGATTATAGACTCTATCGTGGAAGCGAATAAACTTGGAGCCGATATCGTGGTGTTTCCAGAACTCGCTATCACAGGTTATCCACCTGAAGACCTGTTGTTTAAAACGCATTTTATTGAAGATAACGAAAAAGCACTCAAGGAAATTGCAACTTTCGTGCCAAAGTC
Source organism: Fervidobacterium gondwanense DSM 13020 (assembly GCF_900143265.1). Taxonomy (NCBI): domain Bacteria; kingdom Thermotogati; phylum Thermotogota; class Thermotogae; order Thermotogales; family Fervidobacteriaceae; genus Fervidobacterium; species Fervidobacterium gondwanense. Next base: position 15,349 of record NZ_FRDJ01000013.1, read on the forward strand.
TTTGGTAGCTGTTGTTGGATTTGTCGATAAAGACGGAGACATTTATAACGCTGCAGGTGTGTTAAATGATGGAAAGCTAATTGCAAAATATCACAAAAACTATCTCCCAAACTACGGTGTCTTTGATGAGATGAGGTACTTCCAAAAAGGAAACAAGGCTTTAGTAATAAAGATGGGGGACGTAAGGGTTGGAATAACAATATGTGAAGACATATGGTATCCGGGTGGTCCTGCAAGGGCAGAAGCTCTGTACGGCGATGCCCATATACTGCTTAACCTCTCAGCTTCACCTTACCACATGAACAAACTTCGCTGGAGAGAGGATATGCTCTCTGTTAGAGCAAATGACAATATAGCCGTCGTTGTGTATGTGAATCTTGTTGGAGGTCAAGATGAGCTTATCTTTGACGGAGCAAGTCTGGTTGTCAATGAAAAAGGCACAGTCTTAGCCAGAGGAAAACAATTTGAAGAGGACCTCCTATTGGTCGATGTAGAGATAGATAACATAGACAAACTACGACTCAAAGACCCAAGAAGAAGACAAGATAAACTTCTCATCACAAAGGAAAATCTTGAATCTATCGACATAGTTGAATTGTCTTTTGAATGGAATAACCAAAAACCGAAAAATGAAAACCGGATTGAGCCTGTACTTGACGAAGTTGAAGAGGTGTACAACGCACTTGTAATCGCTACGAGAGACTATTTAAGAAAGAATGGAATGAAAAAGGCTGTAATAGGACTCAGCGGTGGTATAGACAGTTCACTCGTTGCCTGTATAGCTGTTGATGCGTTAGGTGCAGAAAATGTGATAGGTGTCTCTATGCCTGGTCCATTTTCATCAGAGCATAGCAAAGAAGATGCCAAGTTACTCGCCGAGAACCTCGGAATACAATTCCTGACAATTCCGATATTGGAACCATATAATGCATATTTGAACATTCTCAAGCCCGTTTTCGGCGATCTCCCATTCGACACAACTGAGGAGAATTTACAAGCAAGACTTCGTGGCATTATACTCATGGCACTTTCAAACAAGTTTGGATGGATTGTATTAACAACAGGAAACAAGAGTGAAAGCAGCACAGGATACTCAACACTGTACGGTGACACAGCCGGTGGTTATGCTGTCATAAAGGACGTCTACAAAACACTTGTCTACAAGCTCTCAGAGTACGTCAATCAAAAAGCTGCGAAAGAGATAATTCCAAGAAGGGTATTTATAAAACCACCGAGCGCAGAGCTAAGGGAGAATCAAACAGACCAAGATAAATTGCCACCTTACGAAATACTTGATGAAATATTAAAGCTGTACGTGGAGGAAGATTACAGTATCGAGGAAATCGTGGAAAAGGGTTTCGATGAATCTACTGTGAGAAACGTTGCCTGGATGGTTAATGTCAACGAATACAAAAGAAGGCAAACACCACCTGGTCCGAAGATCACACACAGAGCATTTGGAAAAGACAGAAGATTGCCGATTACAAATGGCTACAAGGAATGGAGAAAATAGCAAAGAGGGGGGTTAGCCCCTCTTTGCGTTTATAGATATAGATAATATTTATACAGAGCAAATAAGAGAATCATGTGCTATTGTGCTACGTTTGGATAATATACGAGAATTAGACTGAGTTTGTTATTCCAAACATCTGATGTCCAACCTTTATCAGATAATATGGACTGAACGTTCTCTGGATATGCGTCCACATCTGAGAATGTGTATAAAATGATTGTGAAGACATACCCTTCGTCAAAGATAAGCGTTTTCATTTCCACATTTTCGGGAATGTAGTCAATATATCCATATTCGTAGAGCGTGTCCAAGTCAACCTCCTGAATACCCTCGTAGCCCAAAAAGTCAAAGACCGCGTATGAAATTTTATCAAGCTCGTCTGCTATCTCATATTCAACATCACTATACTCTCCCCATTCTACTTCCTCTGTTGTTTCTTCATAGTATTCTTCCTCATATTCTTCGGAATAGTCTTCCCACTCTTCTTCATATTCTTCCTCGAATTCATCGTACTCTTCTTCATAATATTCGTCATATTCCTCTTCATATTCTTCCCAATCTTCCTCGTAGTCATAATACTCGTATTCTTCTTCATACGACTCTTCAGCTTTCTCCATTAAGTATTCTAAAAGGAGCATCGGATTAGTGAAATCACACGATACTAATGTGTTTCCGTTCTGAAGCGTGGTAATTGTAAATTCCAGATAACTGCCTAATTCATCAACTTGAACATTCACCCTGAAATACAAGTGTGAGTCATTTGTAAAAACACCGAGCTCCGTACTATTATCCAGTTCCTGTGACGATAACAGTGCGATCTTCTTATCCTGAAGAAGTTTATAACTCAAACCATTTCTTTTGAGAAGTTCAAGTATAAGCCTAATGTCTTTCTCATACTCGGGAATATATTTTACGGAAAATAAGAATCCTTCTTCCGAAATTGAGCCAAAAACTGACTCAACGGAATCCAAAAAACCTTCGAGTGCCTTTACAAACCGCTCCTCATCACCCGCAATCTCCTCCAAAAGACCAAACATCAGTATTTGTTTAACATTTTCCAGCACATCGAGACGAAAACCAAATGTGTAAGGTGAGTCTTTAACAAAATAGTGCCCTTTTAACGCTCCTATTCTTGAAAGTGCCAACTTTCGTTCGTACTCTACATAGGATTTGCTTACTGATAGTTCAAAATGATATTCATCTCCGCTCTTCCTAAGAAAAGCCTCCTCTGAACTCGGCGTACCGTAAAAATCTATAAATTGGTACAGGAGATCTCCAACAGGTGAAAATTTCAAAGCTTTATAGTAGAACACGTAATCATCTTTTGTGGATACGGAATAAATATGAACTTTAGCATCAAGCATTGCCTTTGTTGACTGTGCAATATAGTTGTTGAAGCAAACGTATATGTTTGTATTTGAGCGAATAACGTACAACTTACCAAAAGTCCCAACGGGCACTTCGTAAAGCGTGTTTTTCACAAACTGTGTTATAGATAAACGTGCATTTGAAAGTAGCGACAAAATAGAGATGAGTGTTTTATCACCAATTTCGCCAGGCAACACCAAACCTAATGGTAAACCGCTCAAAATATCAAGAAAACCGTCTTCAAAATTTTCAAAATCTTCTTCTAAGAGTAGCGCCAACTTAAATAACTGACCAGGTCCACCCAGAGAGTTTTTTCCATAAATCCCTAGGATTTTAGGAATTCCCAGCTCGTCGAATATCTTTACTATGTCTATAAATTCTCCTTCAACTTCATCTGTAATCAACTGTTCGAAATTAAAATACATCACGTAGTCGCTGTTTCCTGGTACATTCAGTGTAATGCCATAAACTGAGACTGATATCAGGAATAAGACCGCAAGTAGTGCTACATTCACTTTGGAAATGTTAAACATACAGCATACCTCCCTTCTCCAACCCAAGGAAGAAAAGAAAAAACCGCCTTAACATCCGTGTAAAATAATTATATCATATTGTGAACTACCCATTACTAAAGTCACAGGCTTCCTGCTTCATCGACCGGACTTGCTGCAGTGTTACTTGACAGTAGAGGCCCAGCCTCCACAGGCATGGACTTTCGTCCTCGGGTCGTCCCAGCCCTACCAAAGATTCGGTTATCACGTTATCCCGAGTTGCAACAGCCCTTGTCTTAATATATTCTTCGCTGCGTTTTCATCCCTATCATGTTCCATTCCACACTTTGGACATTTCCATGTCCTTACACTTAGTTCTTTTACTCCCTCATTCTTGTGTCCACACTTGCTGCAAATCTGTGATGACGGAAAACTTGGTGATACCTGCAAGAATACTCGTCCATACCGTTCTGCTTTGTTTCTTACCATCTCTACAAACTTTGACCATGATACATCATGAATACTCTTTGTTAGATGACTATTCCGTACAAGATTCTTAACTCTCAAATCTTCGCAGATAATTGCTTGGTTTTCGCTAACTACCTGCGAAGATAACTTTTCCAGAAAGTCCTTCCTGATATTTGTTACTCTTTCATGCATTCTTGCAAGCTTTATTCTTATCTTCTCAAAGTTCTTGCTTCCTTTCACCTTCCTTGCAAGCTCTCTTTGTAACTTCTTTATTCTCTTTTCATATCTTGCAAGAATCTTTGGATTCTCAATATGCTTTCCTTGACTGTCTACATAGAGATCTTTAACTCCTAAGTCTAAAGCTATTGCGAAATTTTGTGGCGTTTCACTAATTCTACGATTGTACACTTTCTCTTGTTCTACTGTAATTGATACATAGTACCTCCCGCTTGGGGTTAGTGTTACGGTTGCACTTTTGATTCTGCCATCGAAAGTTCTATGGATTCGTGCTTTTACCCAACCGAGTTTCGGAAGCTTTATCTTCCCCCAGCAACGGCTTTTGTCTGGATTTATTATTATCTCACCAAAATCGACTTGTATATTGTTATTCGTAGAGTTCGTCGTATACGAAAACCGATGTGATTTCTTTGTCTTGAATTTTGGACATCTTGCTTGTTTTTTGAAAAATATTTTGTAAGCATTGTCAAGATTTATCAAAGCATTTTCGAGAGCAAACTTATCTACTTCCCTAAGCCATGGATATTGCTCTTTTAAAACACTGTTCAAATGCTTTCGACACTCAGGTTCAGTGGTCGAAAGCTTTTCTTCTTTGTATCTTTGCTCTCTCCAAGCAAGGAAGTAATTCCAAACAAATCTTACACAACCAAATGTCTTGGCTAACAGTGTTTTTTGTTTTTCATTTGGATAGAGCCTGTATCGATAGGTGACTATAATACTAAACTTGCTCCTTTTGAGAATTGATGTATTTCTTGATTTGCTCTTCAGTATTTTCACTCACCGTAGCAACAAAATATGACGGGTTTCCCTGTTCTTTTGCAATTTCCTGTAATATTTTTTAGGTCTGTTTCTATTTCACCTTGAAGAATTCTGTGTATGTACTTTACGCACCACACTATATGATATTGAAGGGAATATACGTACCCTCTTTTGTGACCAATTATAGGCATTTTGTTTGCCCATCTAAGGTGTGTTATGATTCTACACATATTATACAATAGCAAAATCAAGTCTTCATCTATTCTGTGCTCAAAGGTATAACAAATATAATGATATTATCTCTTACTCCTGCCTAAAGACACGAGAGTGTTAATTCTCTTCAACTTCTATTGCCGCATCCATTAAGATGTCGTAATACTCCTTCCACCTTCTTGCCACAGTTTGCCTCGTGTATCCTTGTGGATCACACCTCTCGTCCACTTTTGGTACCAACATTCTACAGCTTTCTGGTCTTTTCTCAAACTCGAGCTCACATCCGTGCGGGGTTAAAAACGTACATTCCCCAAGATAATTATGATCAAAAACGCTTCCTTCAAATCCTTTCACTGCTGGGCGAACAAAGTACAACCCCTCGTCTTGGTTGATCCAATCGATAGTCCACATTCCTGTCGATAAAGCTTCGATAAGGTTCGTTCGCAATTTTTCAATATCTGGTGCACCGAAATCCTCCGGCGTTGCTGGACCAGGGTAAGTCTTACAACACTTCCCACCACAACTTTTACAAATTGCCAAGTTCTCTACACCAATTGGTTTAATGTTTGAATTCATAGCCCACACTCCTCACAGAATTGTTTTTAATTATGGTAAAATAATTTCAAAAGAGTGCTCGAAAGGAGGAAAAAGTTTGAAAATATTCATCCCGGAGAAAGTACACTACATGCCACCGAAAAAAATCTACCTTGCCCGCACAGGAGCTGTGTACTCAAAAGTTCTTAATGATGAAAAACTTATGGAAGTGGCAAATAGTATCTACCTCAAAGGACTACAAATTGCCAAACCAGTCGTTTATTGGAACATTTATGATAAAAGCTCTCTAAGATCAGACATGATACCTTCTAAGTACCACGCCTACAAAATCTTTCTCATTTTTGTTTCAACACTCGGAAGAGAAGTAGATGAAGAAATTGAGAATTTGTCAAAGATTTCAACACTACAAGCAACACTTTTAGATTCATGGGGTTCTGAAGCACTTGAATCGCTCAATGACAATTTTGAAAAGTTCTTTAAAAAAGAGCACAAAGCTGAACTAACAATGCGCTTTTCTCCTGGATATGGCGATTTGGATTTAACTGTGAATAAAGATTACGTCAAATTACTCGGTATCGAAGACAAAATTAGAGTATTGGACTCTGGATTGATGATTCCGAGAAAGACCACAACGTGCATTGCGGCTATCATAGAATGAAAAAAAGTTCATTTGCAGTCTATTACACCAGAAGCAGAGCAGCCGTTATATTCGAACTGAATTGTAACATGCGTTATTCCAAATTCTTCATCGAGTTCGTGCTTTATCTTTTCATAAATCTCCATAGATTTGCTAACCGTGATATCTTCTGTCAAATTCACATGCCCCTCAAAGAAGATGCTCTTTTCATCGAGCCTCCAGATATGTACGTGGTGGATGTCTTTTATATTCTCTATCTCATTAAGTTTTCTCACAACTCTTTCTACTTCAATTTCGCTCGGAGCACTTTGCATCAGGATTGAAACTGATTCTCTTAGAATTTCAAAACTTTCTTTAAGAAGGTATAGCGAAATCCCTATCGTTAAGATAGGGTCTATAAATTTCAAATCGAAAATCCATATCATCACCGCACCTATAAGGACTGCTACCGAAGAAAGAGCGTCAGTTAACATGTGCAAATACGCTGACCTTATGTTAAGACTACTTTTTGACCATCTTCTTAGTATGACCATGCTGAGTAAATTAGCAATCAAACCTATCGTTCCAACAACTAAGACAATCTCGGAATTTATTTCTACTGGATTTACAAAACGTTCGATAGCTTCCCGTATTAACAATACACCTATTATCAAGAGAGTCGATGCGTTAAACAGCGCTGCAACTATGTTTGCCCTCTTATAACCAAATGTCTTTCTCGTATTTGCACTTTTCCCTGATAATTTAAAGGCAAAGTACGATATTACCAATGACAGAGAATCACTCAAATTGTGCATCGCATCCGATACGAGTGCTAAACTTCCAGCAATTAAACCTCCGATTATCTCCGCGAGCGTTATTCCAAGGTTTAGAAGGACAACAAAAGTAAATTGTGTCGGACTCAGGTTTGAGACACCATCTCCATGGTCATGGTGTGAATGGATATGGTCATGACTATGGACATGATTTACAGCATCTGTTCTATCAGCTTTTTTCTCACTCACAGACATTCACTCCTCACTCTTTTGCATTCTTATGTTCGATATGTTCAAATGCTTGATTGATGACCTTTTCAACATGCTCATCATCTATGGAATAGTATACGTACTTTCCAACTTTTCTGTACTTCACAATCCCAAATTGTCGAAGTAAACGCAATTGATGGGACACAGCCGACTGGCTAATTCCAACAGTTAGTACTATTTCAGAAACTGTCTTCTCGTCGTCCATAAGTGAGTTAATTATCTTAAGCCTTGTCTCATCAGAAAGAACATTAAAAAACTCGGCAACATGTCTCAATAATTCTTCGTTCTTTAATAGTCCCAACAACTAAATCCCTCCTGTTCTCGAGAACATATGAACATATGTTCATATATAGTATGCATCAAAATTCAACATTTGTCAAGTCAAAGAGATGAGTTAGTTTCTTTATGAATCTGAAAAATGTGATATAATTATCAAAAAGTACAGAAATCGGAAGAATTGGGGGTGCAAGTATTGGAGAGGTTAACACGAAAGAAATTTGCGGAAATATTATCTCAGCAGGTCCTTTTCTTAGACGGTGCGTACGGTACGGAATTTTTTAAGAGGGGGCATATAAAGGGAAGGGATCCGATAGAGATTTTGAACATAAAATCCCCTGACGTTGTTGAAGAACTCCAAACTGAGTACGTGAGAGCCGGTGTTGACTTTCTATTAACGAACACGTTCAGCGGCAATCGTCATAAATTAAAGAAGCTCGGATATGAAGATTATTTCCAAGCAATAAACGAAAACGCTGTGAAAATAGCCAAGAAGTCTGCAAGCGTTTCTAAGAAACAGGTTTATGTGTTAGGTGACATTTCCTCGCTGGGCGAGTTGTTGCAACCGATAGGAGAACTCGATTCTAAGTATGTTTACGATATTTTAAAGGAACAAGTTGAACTCTTAGTCAGAGCAGGTGTTGACGGAATAATAATCGAAACAATGAGCGATTTAAAAGAAGCGAAACTTGCTTATTTAGCCGCAAGAGATGTTTCATCCGATATACCGATTCTTGTAAGTATGACTTTTGAAGAAAACGGAGTCACTGTAACAGGTACGAGTCTGGAAGTTTACATATCGTTATTCAACGACTTAGACGTAGATGCGGTAGGCATTAATTGTACACTTACACCGGACAAGATGCTTCCACTTGTGAAAAAATTGTCTCAGTTCTCAACTAAACCCATATTTGTAGAACCAAACGCCGGTAAACCAATACTTGGACCAGATGGAAAGCTTACTTACAAGACAACCCCGGAGGAATTCACAATTTACATAGAAGATTACGTAGAACTTGGAGCAAACATTGTTGGTGGATGTTGTGGTACCGCTCCAGAGCATATCATGTACATGACACATCACATTGGAGTAAGGACTCCTAAAAGAAGAAAAATTGAGGAACTTAACGTCGTGAGCAACAGAACTTACATGGTAAATCTCGAACCGTTTCTGGTTATCGGAGAACGCATAAACGCATCAGCAAAGAAGAAACTGCACGCTCAAATAAAAGAATTCAATTTTGAGAACGTTAAAAAACAAGCTAAAGATCAAGAAGCAGAAGGCGCGCAAGTCTTGGACGTTAACCTTGGACTTGAGAGTGTACTTACCGATGAACATTTCAGAAAGATTATACTGGAACTCGATAAAATAGTGAGTCTTCCTTTGTCACTCGATATACAATTCAACAACTTCCTTGAGACTGCTCTCTTTGAATACGTAGGAAGACCGCTCATAAACTCTTCTAAGGCGTTAAAAGAAGACTTAGACGAGAAGATACGATTGATGAAACGTTATGGCGGCGTGTTGATTGTTCTGGCAATGGGAAAGGAAATACCAAAGAGTGCGAAAGAAAGGTATGAAATTGCTAAACAAGCAGTAGAATACTTAGAAGAAAACGGTATATCGCGCTCTCGTGTATACGTGGATCCTTTAGTTTTGCCTATAGGTGCTAACCAAGACTACCAAGTAACTTTAGACACCATAAAGATGCTTGTCAATGATGGGATAAAGACGAGTATAGGTTTGTCGAATTTCAGTTTTGGAATGCCGAACAGAGAGAGCCTAAATGCATCATTCTTAAGCTTGGCAATGTATTTTGGCCTTTCAGCCGCTATATTGAACACCGCGGAACAGACAACGATGAATATTTTGTCCGGTATGAAAAAGATCCTTAAGAAGGAATTGACGGATACGGCAGTTGGATCTTCAGAGAATGAACTTGTAACATATATCTTAAAAGCAGACTCAGCGAATGCAGAAAGGAATGTTTTTTCCTTCTTGGACACACTAACGCCTATTGAAATAGCTCAAAGTGTCTTGACAAAAGCCATGGAGGAGATAGGAAATCTGTATTCAGCTAATAAGATATACCTCCCGCATCTTATCCTTGCAGCTGAGACTGTTAAACCGATATTTAATAAACTGCTTTCAATGATAAAGGAAAAAGATTCTGTAAAGCTCGGAAAGGTCATGCTCGCTACCGTTGAAGGAGATATACATGACATTGGTAAGAAAATTGTCGCAACAGTACTTGAAAGTGCTGGTTTCGAAGTTATAGATATCGGAAAAGACGTACCAGCTGGCGAGATTGTAAAGAAGTTCTTTGAAATAAAACCGGATATTATAGGGCTGTCTGCAATGATGACAACAACCGTGGTGCAAGTCGGAAATGTCGTCACAGCTCTCAGAGAAAACAATATTCATGTACCCGTTATTTCTGGTGGAGCATCTATGAACGAAGAACTTGCAAGGAAATTCGGCTCGTATTATGCAAAAGATGCACAAGAAGCTGTTAGATTATGCAAGAAATTGTTAAGTCTTGAGAATTGAAATTGTAAAAAACAATGAAGGGGACTTCCGTCCCCTTTTGTATTTTCGTTCATCTTTTCGTGTAATAGTCAGTTATAACCTCAAAAAGTTCATCTATTTCTTTTAATTTAGCTTCCTTTACCTCCAAAGGAAGTGAAGATAAAGACAGCATCCTTCTTAAGTAGTAATACCTAACAGAAATATCTGAATATGAGTCGTTGGGTGTTGCATTAAAAGTTTTAAAAGCCTTCAGAAGTTTTTCATCTGCTTCTGCTCTAAGATTTCTATACTGTTTTTTATCAAATTCGTTCCTTCTTCCAACATCAGTACCTGATTCTGGTGAAATCAAAAATCTTACTAAGATAAATAACGTGTAGACAGTTAGGAAGATAGCAAATATCCTTAAAATGATAAACAAGATGCTTATTGGTGGCATCGGAAACGTGAAATAGAACTCATATTCCACAGAACCACCTTCTTTATCAAGCATTCTTAGAATAGTATTCTGTCAAAATCTCATAAGCTTTTGCAAGCTCGTCTAGAACTTTCTGTCGCATCTCCTCAGACATCTTGGCTCTGTTGAATTTCTTAACAAGTTCATAGTACTTTTCGCTTACTTTAGTATACGGTACATTCGATTTAAGACCTAAAAGTCTGAATGCCTCTGCAACACCCATGTCTTTTTCAGAGGAAGAAGACAAACCTGTTTCAGAGAAACTTCTTTTATACTCAAGCGTCTTTTCTCTTGTATAGTCTTCTGAAGTTTCTTCAAAATCCGATTCTGTTTTTCTTTCCTTGTTAATTAAATCCTTAATGTCCGTGCTTCTTTCTCTCGTTGGCTTTTTCCCGCCTTTGAAAATCTTGACGATAGTAGACAGTATTGCATAAGCAAAAATTACGAACACTAAAGTAGGAATGATTATGAAAATGAATGGCAATACTTTCTGAACAAACATAAAGAAATAGTAGTTCTCAAAAACTGAACCAAAGATTGAAAGAAATATTAAAATCATGAATGCAAAAAACACAAAGCTAAAACAGCCACTTAATGCATTCTTCTGCTTACTTGCCCCTTTTTCAGACAATCATTTCACCGTTCCTTTTTGAATGATAGAATCACCCTCAACATATGCAACGAATGTCGCGGAAGATTTAATTTTCTTTCCAAGCATCGTGTTTATAAGCGGTTCAAAGTTTATGAAAACACCCATAAAATACTTTGGATCATAGTTTGCTGTAAAAAACGTCTTATCTCCGGGTTTGTATTTGTTCGGTGCGACCGTGTACGTAATCATTCTGTCATTCTTTATAAGTAAATAACTCTCCATACCATTTTCTGTAGTGAGAACACCATATTTTTCAGAACCTATCGTAACATACTTCTTGACTTCTTCTGGCATTTTGAATCCACTTCCAAAAACAACCGAGTAGGATGAAACGGAAACATTTTGGTTATTTTGATTACTCTGATTAGACGTTTGACTCTGTGAATCTGCACTAAGCAAACTACTCACAGCTGAACCTATATCTGCCGATGCGTACATCACACCACTTATACTCACGTTTGTTATATTTGCAACGGATAACAATGCATCTAAAGTGCTCTTTTTCAAAGCCTCAGGTATCTGCCTGTTAACGAATATGAGCAAATCCCCTCCAACGTTCTTATCTCCGAGCACATCGACTGGTTTTGTGTTTTGCAAAGTTTTAAGTGCATTCTTTGCAGCCTGTGTCTTTGCATCTATTTTCTGATAAAGCACAAGTGCGTTGTTCTCCACGCGGATGTATCCGTATCCTTCAAACGATATATCTTTATCTACAATATTCGTGTACGTAACACCGAGATTTCCCTTCAACGTGCTCGATAGATTTGCTGGTACTTTCCCTCCGCCAACTTGCACGTCTGAATACACGAAGTAGTTTTCTACAAATTTTACTTTCTTGAGAGTCTCTTGTTCTAAGAAGCTTTCAAGGACTTTTCTGACTTTTGTTGTGTTTTTCACAGGTCCAAGTACGACAGTTATATTTCCTTCTTTATCTGTAGTAACAAGCATTTCTTTCGTGAATAGGTCGAAGTCGCTCAGTGTGTACTTCATAGATAACAATTGTTGTTCGAGAACACCTAAGACGAGAGATTCAAGACCAATTCCCGTATCAGCCAATAAAGTCTGACCTATCGGAAGCGCTTTGAAGGCATCGTACGCTTTTGGAAGATCCGGGACATAAACAAGCATGGAATAATCCTTTGGCAAGAATTTCAGCGCATCGGCAAAACTCACTGTTAACAGCAGTATGGTTAGTAATAAAAAGCTCAATAGTTTTCTCAAGCTCATAGTTGTTGCACCTCCTGGAATTTTTTAACATAATATAGGTTCAATCTCTATTGTACACCTCATGATATACTTCTTCAAGTTCTTCAAATTTTAACTTTTTGGTAGGTTGGTAGTTAGCAAATTCGCTCTTTCCACCACCTTTTCCACCAAATTTCTCTATTAACTTTGATACAAAATTTCTTACATCGTATTTTTTAGAAGCAATTATGTATTTGCTGTTATCGTAAAATACTAAAATGCTGTCTTCGAAATTTCCAATTTTAGCTAAGAAATTCCCAACTTCTGTGTATCCTTCTAAGTATACCAGACCTTTATTTGACAAATTCTGACTCAAAACAGTTGCGTATTCCTGCGAAATCTTAGAAAGTAGTAAAGCTTGGTCTCTGCTCTGGTTCAAAAGCTTTTCCACACGCAGTTCCAATTCGCCCACTGAAGATGTGAGCATTTTGGAAAGTTTTTTTAAGACGGAATTGTATTTTTGAAAGTATTTCAACGCCCTCTTCCCAGCGACTGCGTAGATCCTTGTGAGATTACCCTTGACTTTCTCAGCATCTATTACTTTTATCAAACCTACCTCGCCAGTATTGTTAAGATGAAATCCACCACACGCAGAAACGTCGAAGTTGTCTATTTTTATAAGCCTAACTTCTCCGGTAACTTTATCGCTTAAGGGTTTTCTCAGGTTGTAATTCTTAGACCCCTCAATGTCCGTTATTATCTCTTCTATTGTATAACAAGATTGTGTAACTCTATTGGCGAGCTCTTCTGCCTCTGAGATGACTTCGCTTTCCAAAAATGGAACGTCGAGATCTATAGTTGAATACTCCTCGCCCATGTGGAAACTGACGGTTTCTATATCCGCAACCTCTAAGAACGCAGCTGAGAGAATATGCTGTCCGGTATGTTGCTGGGCGATATCTTTACGTCGCTTTTGATCGACAATGACTTCATGGATACCTGGTGTGATAGTGCCAGCAATCTGATGGACAATTTCGTTATCTTTTTCAAAAACATGAAAAACATCTACTCCTGCAATCTTCCCCCTGTCACCGAGCTGGCCACCCTTACCGTCTGGATAAAACGGTGATGCATTCGCATATGCATAAAACTTTCCGTCTTTTTCCTCGATTCTTGTAATTTCTACCGTGCTCTCAAAATACCTCTTGTGTATGAGCAACTCAATCACCCCATAATGCCGAGAGTATTATTCTAATTTATTTATGAAATCCACAGTTTTGCCCAATCTCTTTAACGTCTCTTCCTTTCCCAAAACCACTATGCTTTCAAATAAACCAGGTGTTACAAGCTTTCCTAAAAGAGCACCACGAATAGTCTGGAATACTTTGTTTGTACCAAGACTTAATTCTTCTGCAATAACTCTCAAGGTCTTTTCAACGTTTTCAATAGTGTAATTTTCGAGTGCTTCGAATTTTTCAATAGCTAAGCTTAATATAGATCTGGCTTCCGGCTTTTTGACAAATTTCTCAATATAGTCCGATGAGTATTCATATTTATCATCCACAAACGGGAGGACAAATTCGTATAATTGCTTTAAAGTATTTACTTTCTCGCGGCATATGTTAATCACTTCCCTTGGAACATCACTTTTAATTCCAGTAAACTTTTCCCATTCTTCAAAATATGCATAGAGCTCATCGTTAGATAACAACCTCATATGCTTTCCATTTACCCATTCGAGTTTTTGATAATCAAAAACTACGTTCTTATTCGATATCTGATCTGGTGAAAAAGATTCAATTTTCTTTGTATAATCAAAAATTTCCTCGTCGACGCTCCAACCAAGAATTGCCAAGTAGTTAACTAACGCTTTCGGAAGGTATCCTTCTCTTCTAAAATGCTCTACAGCTGTTGCTCCGTGTCTTTTACTTAGTGGTGTTTTATCAGCACCGAGTATCAGCGGAATATGCATGAACCTCGGTGGAGTCCAACCCAAAGCTTCATATATAAGTAGTTGTTTTGGCGTATTCGATATATGGTCTTCACCACGCAATACATGTGTGATGCCCATGAGATAGTCATCGATCACAACAGCGTAGTTGTAGACAGGATAGCCGTTTGACTTAACGATAATGAAGTCTTCCATGTGCTCTGTTGAAAATTCAATCGTACCCTTAAGCATATCGTCAAAAGAAAGAGTTCTGTTTTCTGGTACTTTGAAGACTATTGTATACGGATTATCGGTTTCTGGCTGCTTTTCTGTTTTATACAGTAGTTTCTTTGGGTCGTCTTTGTCGTAAACAGCAAAATACGCATGCCCCACCTCAACGAGCTGGTAGGCATATTTTCTATACAGTTCGAGCCTCTCACTTTGCCTGTAAGGACCATACTCTCCACCAATATCAGGACCTTCGTCCCAATTCAATCCAAGCCATTTCATATCGTTCATTATCATACGTTCGGATTCTCTCGTGGACCTTTCTGTGTCAGTATCTTCTATCCTAAGTATAAACTTCCCGTTATTCTTACGTGCGAAAAGCCAGTTAAATAAGGCTGTTCGAGCACCGCCCACATGTAAGTATCCGGTTGGGCTTGGTGCAAATCGTACTCTTACTTGTCGTTCGTTAGCTACATTAATTTTTTCTGTCATCTCACCTTTTCCTCCCGCTTCTAAGTTTATTTTATACTTTTAATTCATCGTCTCAAAAACACCGCAGGAACATACAATTCTTCTTCAGTGAGCCCACCGTGCATTCCTGCGAGCCTTTCCTCGCCTCCGCTGTACATATATGTGAAGGCATTATTCTTTGTTGCAATCATTATAGCATCACCTATTCTGTTGTACAACTCCGGGTGTGTTCTTCCAGGACCAAAGAGTTCCATCTCGAGCGCTTCTTTATTAGACAAGAAAATTGCTGAATTTGGATAATTCTCGTCAAAGTATAACCTTAACGCATCGTAGGCACTACGCTTCAAAAGGTAGAAATACATCATCCTCATCTCTCCACCGGGTGGAGAAGATAAAAGTCTATTAAATGAATCCGTAGGTTTCAAGAAGTTGTTGCTCGAATTTGGAATTTGAATCATTCCGTGATCAGAAGTGATTACAAAGAGCGAGTCGTGTGGCAGACTTTCAGAGGTAAATCTTTTCAATTCCATAAGTATCCTTGTCATTTCCATATCGTATGCATCGCTATCTGGTCCTTTTTTGTGCCCCAATCCGTCCAAGTGTCCCCAGTAAACGTAGAGAATTCCGCTCCAGTCTTCTAAAAGTTTCTTTCTAAGTGTTGCTAACAAGTCGCCCATGTAGTAATAACCCATTATATGTCCGTTCTTGTGTATTAGGTAAGATAATCCAGAATTGGCAATCGACGCGTGTGTTATAACTCCGCCGTACAATCCCTTTTCCTTTAACTGGTCAAATATGTTATCTATTCGATGGAGTCTTTTTTTCAGAATACTCGAGAATATATTTCCTTCAATTCCAGGATAAGTAAACTCTATCATGTTTGCAAGTCCGCCGATTTCTCTTAGGTAAAGAATATATCCTAACAATCCGTGTTCTTTTGGGGTCTTCCCTGTAAACCAACTTGTAACAGCCGCAGCTGTTGTAGAAGGAAAAACGCTCGATACCTTCAATATACTTTCAAACCCAAGTTTTTCGTTCACTTGGATAAATTTGTTGTATCCCATTCCATCAACAAGAAATATAACTATCTTATTCACTCCATTGAAAAACCCCTCGAAGGAACCTTCGAGGGGAAATTCTGGGTGATTTGAATGACATCCAAAATGTTTAAGAAATCGTGAGAGAAGATTTACAATAGATTTTTGGTAATCAGGCAAATAAAGCTCGTGCTCATTTAACATTAACCTTTTACTGCTCCTTTCACAAGGCCTCCAACGATGTACTTTTGCATCAGTAAGAAGAGTATAACCATTGGTATCATACCTATCATCGCTGCTGCAGTGAAAAGTCCCCATTGTGTTTCAAATGGTCCTGTCGAGAATGTGTAAAGACCGATAGCATAAGTGTACTGTTGAACGTCTTGGAGAATTATCCTTGCAAGAACGAATTCATTGAATGTCCCCATGAAAGTTAGTATTACTATAACAGCAAGTATTGGTGAAGCGAGTGGAAGAACTATCTTTACGAATGTCTGCCATCTTGTTGCGCCATCTATAAGTGCGGCTTCTTCAAGAGAATCTGGAATCGTGTCGTAGTATCCTTTGATAAGGTACATATTATAGGCTATACCACCGAGATACGCAAATATAAGACCCGAGAGCTTGCTTAAGCCAAATCCAGGTATGTACTTTCCAGCAAATGCCAAGAACGTGTAGATAGCTATCATGTACATTATTGCCGGGAACATTTGAATCAGTAACAATCCCATTATACCATACTTTCTTCCTTTGAACCTCATTCTACTGAACGGATATGCGGCTAGTGCTGTTACAGCTGTAATTATTAATGAAACTGAGAGCGAAACGATAACACTGTTCAGTATCCATCTCATCATGTAATGGTCAGGTTTCCTTTGCCATATCTGGTCTATTCTGAATGAAGCACCATCAATCTTTTTAGAATAAGCAGTTATATCCTTTAAATTCAATTTATCGGAGAGTTCGGAAGACTTCCTTGACATAACGTTCATATTTGGCACAACATTGTTTCTGTAAACAGAGAGCACAGTGTCAGTAAGCCTTTCCATTGACATTGGTCTGACTTTTACGCCAGTTTTTGAAACGGGCATAAATCTTGGACCTTGGATTTCTATGTCAGACAGGTATAACTTCAAGTCACTTATGAAAGGTCCATAATTTTGAACGAACAAGTCATAGTTTGTGAACATATCTTTAGCGGTTCCGGGCCAGTCAAGTTTATTTGCTATGCTCCTTAGTGTTTTTTGCTTTTTCTCATCCCTAATCAGACTTGCAACATCACTGACTATGCCAAATATTCTTTTTGATTGCAAGTTCAGCATCTGGAGCTGTGCAGGTAACCTCATGTTTGAGACTCTTGACTTAACTTCGTTCAACTGAACAATGGCAAGCTGCGCTTTTAGGTAAAGCAGTGCATCGTGTATAAGTTCATAAGCCTTTTCTATCTCTGTATTTATCTCTTCTTTCCTTTTTTCGAGTTTATTTTGCATAGCTTTGTACTTCTCTATCTGACTCTGGAGCGCTAACATCTTACTTGTATAATTGTTAAGCTTACTGAGCATTGAGACCGCCTCATTTACCGTACTTGACACCCTTACAGTGAATGTATCAAGCGTATTCAAAAAGTCAGCGTATGGTGCCTTGTCTTTATCAACTGCGGCAGACCAGTTATTTAGTACTAAATCATAATATTTTTGAAATTCTGTCAATGCTTGATCTATATCGTTCAAGTCTGTGAACTTTTGGATGTTCAACTGTATGTCTTTAATTTTACTCAGGGTGTTGGTGAATCTTTCCATAATAGCTGTTTCGTCCGGAATCATTTCCGCATAGACACTTGAGTTTTTTGCAGCTTCGAGCAGTTCTGAAGCAGATTTCAAGACAAGAGTATATTCCGAAAGCTGCGGAATAAGATAAGAACGTATTGTTCGAACGGAGGCTAAGAATACACCCTGATACTGTGCATAGGATTTTTCTAAGGGTTGCAAAGTCATCTTAACGCTGCTGATTTGCGAATCTATCTCTTCCAATTCGGATTTCTTATTGCCAATAAGGAGTTCCCATTCCTTTTGTCCTTGGTAAGGGTCGATATCAACAAGTGCACTCAAATCCTCTCCGCTGTTATAAAGCTCATATGCGGCAACTTGTAAATACTTCGTCGGCTTTTCAAACTTTAGCTCACCAACTATCTTATCAATGTCACTCACATAACCTTTTATTAAAGCATCAGAATTTTTCTCGAAGTATTCCCTTAGATTCGATATTGCCGTGTCTATCTGAGACTTCAAATTTTCAGTTTCTTGTATATACTTTTTGAACCTTTGGACATCCTCTTTGAAATATTGGGTTGCTTTTTCTATAGTTATTTTATCGTGTGGTGGAGCCATTAGTATAAGTGCATCCATATCGGATACGAGCCTTGGTCCATTCTTTTCTGGTGCAAGAAGGTCGATATAATTTTGAAGGGTCATTCTACTACTGAAGAGCTTCGTCGAAAATGCCGCGTTATCCCTTCTAAGCGAGGTAGAAACAACCCATACTATTGGAAATAGAACAGCTACTGAAATGATTATGAGAATTATATGTGTTAGAATTTTTCTCTCTTTTCGAACCATTATCTATTCACCTCCTCAAAGGAGCCGGACAAACGGAAGTTGATGAAGCTGAGAGTTCCAACTATAAGGAATATGATAATTGAAATTGCCGATGCAAATCCGAAATCCTGACCTCGTCCACCTTCAAAAGCGAGCTTGTAAGTGTAGGATATAAGAATATCAGTTGAACCAGCTGGTGTGGTTGTATTTGGCATCGCTGGTCCACCACCAGTTAAGAGGTAGATATTAACAAAATTGTTGAAGTTAAACGCGAAGCTTCCAACCAAAAGCGGTGCTATTGTTGTCATAAGAAGTGGGAATGTTATCTTCCAAAATCTCTGCCATTTGTTAGCACCATCGATAGCAGCTGCTTCGTAATAGTCTTCCGGTATGCTCTGAAGCGCACCGAGTGAAACAACCATCATGTATGGAAATCCGAGCCAAGTATTGACGGTAAGAACAGCAACCTTTGCCCAGAATGGATCATTAAACCACTTAATCGGTTCCGCACCAAAAAGCTGCGTCACGACAAACTTGTTGAGAATACCATATGTCTCATTGAAAAACCCATTCTTCCAAACAAGAACTGAAATGAATGCAGGAATAGCCCAAGGAATTATCAGCAATGACCTGTAAATCGCCCTACCTCTTAAGTTCGGATTATTAAGAACAAGAGCAAGTATCAGACCAATTACAAAAGTGAAGAGAACGCTGAGAGCTGCCCAGGTGAAGTTCCAAACAAATATCTTTGCAAAAGGACCTGAAACAGTCGGATCTGTGAAAATTCTTGTGAAATTCTTCAGTCCATAACCAGAGATGTAGCCACCAACTGCTACTTTTTCGCCTTTTTCATTTATATCGTAAATAGTACCATTCTCTTCGATTAACGGCCTGTTAGTAATCGTATTAATCAATACTGTCTTAACTATGCTCTTTCCTTTCTCTATAGTTTCTGCGAGACCAAGTTTGTACATGTGCCTAATCTTATACATATACAATTTTCCTTCTTCGTTCTGTCTCACAGCATATCTTTCTGACGATTTATCGACAAACTCTATTTTACTCATAGTTGGGAAGAGAATAGAATACTTAAAGTAATCTTCGTTAATTTGTGTAGAAGTATCGTCTGGACTGTAGAAGTACTTATATATATTCCCCGAGTCTTTTATTAATTCAATTCTTCCATTTTGAAGTTCTGTCTGAACTCCACTTTCGTTAATTTTGAGAAACTGCGCCTCAGCTAAGATTAACTGACCAGCTTCGCTTTTCAAGACGTTGTAATCTTTCGCAATGTAAGTTTCCGTTGCCGAAGAAACAACCACTACAAAATCGGATGTTGGTTGAGTGCCGTCAAACTTTACGTAAACACTGTAATTGAGTGGTGTGCTTTCTTCCACAATGTACGTGTAAATTGGATCAACCAACAATCTCTCAACGACTTCCTGTCTTGTCATTATGTGACCAGTTCCATAGTTCGTGAAAGCTGTTCTGATCGTAAAAGCTATCGGATAAAGCACAAGTATAAACAAAAGAACAAGAGCGGGTATCATGTATCTGTACGGATAAGCGTTCCTGTTAATTATGAAAAAGTCAATCAAAAATATAAGCACAAACAAAGTTACAGATAGCTCATAAAAGCCTCTGCCAAAAAGGAAAATCCCTCCAAGAACTCCAAATACTGTGAAAAACACCAAAAAGATCCAGCCAAGCACTTTCAAGAATCTCATGGGTATTCCTCCCCGACTGTATTTTTGAACATTCATTTGGTACGTTTGACTTTGAAAGAATGTTGCAGATTAGGTTTTGATATAGACATTAAGAAAAAGCACGGGGGCATACCCCCGTGCCCCTATCTGTATTTCAAGAATTATTTAATCTGTGCTTTAATCTGTGCAACTGCGTCTGCAAGTGCTTTTTCTGCTGGTACTCCTTGGTCAAGCGTCTTTGCGAGTGCGTCTCCCATTGCTCCCCAAACTGCTGCCATCTCTGGAACATTTGGCATTGGAAGTCCGTACTTTCCAAGGAAGTCTGCGAATTTCTTTGTAAGTGGATCTCTTGACATAACAAGTTCGTTAACATCGCTTCTTGATGGACATCTTGGGTCAGCTTGCCAAATTTGGAACATTATGTCTTTTGTTGCGATGAATTTTGTTAAGAAGTCAAGTGCGAAGAGTTTATTCTTGCTCTTTGCGTTAACCATGAAACCTTGTGCACCGAAGAATGGCTTTGGATTCTTTCCGCCAGGGAGTGTTGGAATTGGTGCAACGTCAAAGTTGATACCCGCTTGTTTGTAGCCTGGAACTGCCCATGGACCATTGATTATCATTGCTGCAAGACCATCTTTGAAGAGACCGTCCATTGTATTGTAGTTGTCACCTGATGTGAGTATCTTTTCATCAACAAGTTTCTTTATGAGTTTAAGACCTTCAATTGCACCTGCGTTTGCAAGTCCAACGTCTTTTACGTTAACCTTTCCTGATTTGTCCGTTCCGAATACATAACCGCCCATACCAAAGAATGCAAATGAGCTGAAGTAGAAGTTTTTGTAATCGTAAATCAAACCTCTAACTTCTCCGCCAAAGTCCTTTTCAATCTTCTTTGCAAGTGTTATGAGCTCATCGAATGTTTTTGGTGGGTTCTGAACGTAATCTTTGTTGTACATTAGTGCAGGACCGTCAAATGCATATGGAACACCGTAGAGTTTTCCATTGTAGGTGAAACCTTGGAGTGGTGCTGGGAAGTACTTGTCTTTTTCTGGAAGGTTTATTGGTTCGAGTAAACCGTTGACAACAAGTTCTCCAACCCAGTCGTGTGCTCCAACGATGATATCTGGACCTTCTCCTGCTGGTGCTGCTGTTAAGAATTTCGACTTGATGTCACCAAAATTTACCTGAACGACATCAACCTGTACACCATACTTTGCTTTGTACTGATCCGCAAGTTTCTTAAGAATAGGAACTTGTGCCTCAGATGTCCATATAGTAATCTTTTTGGCTTGAGCAAAAGCCAAGAAGACAAACAATACTGCTAAAACTACCGTAAGAACTTTTCTCATACACTCTACCTCCCCTTCTAAGATAATGTGGAAACCATTAGTATTATACTACAACAAGTAAGAAAGTAAACAACATTTTGGAATAGTTTCCAAGAATCTGTGAAAAGACTTACAAAACCTTTGAATACATTAGAGAACATACTTTTGCATACGCGAGCATACAAGAGCATAATAATATACTTAAATTATTTTTTCTGAAATTCATTCTTTGCTGTTATTGAAATTACACCCTTTACAATGTATAATTAGTCTGCATTCATTCGAAAATCATGGTATATAAAGTTGGAGGTGAAAGTGATGGAAAAAAGAAGGAGAAGAGTTATCATCTTAGGTGCCGCAGGAAGAGATTTCCACAACTTCAACACATTCTTCAGAAACAACCCCGATTACGAAGTTGTAGCATTTACAGCAACTCAAATTCCTGATATAGCAGGTAGAGTATATCCCGCCGAGCTTGCTGGACCACTTTATCCAAACGGAATTCCTATTGAAGATGAGGCAAACTTACCCGAGTTAGTCAAAAAATATGATGTTGACGAAGTAATCCTTGCTTACAGTGATTTACCGCACCAATATGTTATGGAAAGAGCTGCTATAGCTCTTGCTACAGGTGCGGATTTCAAATTGATGGGTCCAAAAGCAACAACTGTTGAATCAACAAAACCTGTTGTATCGGTGTGTGCAATCAGAACAGGTTGTGGAAAGAGTCAGACAACAAGAAGAGTTCTTGACATACTCAGAAGCAAGGGCATGAAGGTTATTTCCATAAGACACCCGATGCCATACGGCGACCTTGTTGCACAGAAAGTTCAAAGATTCGCAGATTATTCAGACCTTGATAAACACAACTGCACAATTGAAGAGAGAGAAGAATACGAGCCACATATCGACAGAAAGAGCGTTATCTACGCAGGTGTTGATTACGAGGCAATATTGAGAAGTGCAG
The DNA here is from genome assembly GCF_900143265.1 of Fervidobacterium gondwanense DSM 13020. NCBI lineage: Bacteria > Thermotogati > Thermotogota > Thermotogae > Thermotogales > Fervidobacteriaceae > Fervidobacterium > Fervidobacterium gondwanense. Next base: position 37,970 of record NZ_FRDJ01000013.1, read on the forward strand.
AAGCAGAAAACCCAGATGTAATTCTCTGGGACGGTGGAAATAACGACTTTCCATTCTACAAGTCTGACCTTCAGATAGTCGTTGTTGACCCACACAGACCAGGCCATGAAGTGACATACTATCCAGGCATGGCAAACTTACTCATGGCAGATGTCATAGTAATCAATAAAGAAGAGACAGCAAATAGGGAAGATATCGAGACAGTGAGAAGAAATATCGCAAAGTGGAACCCAAATGCAATAGTAGTAGATGCAGCTTCTCCAATTTTCGTTGATGATCCATCACTGATCAGAGGCAAGAAGGTTCTCGTTGTTGAAGATGGACCAACCCTAACACATGGCGAAATGAGATATGGAGCAGGTTACGTTGCAGCAAAAAGATTTGGAGCAAAGGAAATTATTGACCCAAGACCATTTGCTGTTGGCTCAATAGTTGAAACATACAAAAAATACAACCACCTTGACGTTATACTCCCAGCAATGGGTTATGGTGAAAAACAAATTAAAGAATTAGAAGAAACAATAAACAAGTCAGATGCTGACGTAGTTATCATTGGTACTCCAATCGACCTCAGAAGAGTTATGCACATAAATAAACCTGCAGTAAGAGTTAGGTATGAATTGCAAGAAATCGGCGAACCAACATTGGAAGAAATACTTACAGATTTTCTCAAACAAAAAGGGTTACTTAAATAATAAGTGCAGTAGAAAAAAGGCGAGTGGAAAATAACCACTCGCCTTTTCTTATTTTTTGTAAAGTGTAGTTGCAAATTCAAACACTTGTATCGATGTTCTGTCCTTGATAAAGCTGACCTGCGATCCTAACAAGCTTGAGATTCATATCTTGCTGTTTGTAAAATGCAAATTCCAGTGTTTTCAGCATAAGTTCTTTTGCTTGATTTACTTGTGTTTGAACATCAGAGACTCCAGATGTTCCAGAATGTACTGGAACACTTCGTTGAATAGGAAACATACTGATACCTGTATAACCGGATCCAAGACCGTTAACTTGCATAAATATCACCTCATATTTGTTATCGACCAAAATTTGATAGAATTAATATCACCCATTCTTAATCTTAAGAATTGAAAACACTGTACGTTCATCAGAACTATACAGCTTTATCTGTAATCCAAGTTTCTTAGCTATTTCGCTTGCTATGTACAAGCCCAACCCTGTTCCAGAAGAGTTTTCACCTTTATAGAATCTCTCAAATATTTTGTCCCGAACTTCATCTGATATCTTTGGTCCATGGTTTATGACGTCTATCTTGCCGTTATCTATGCTTACTATAACAGGTGGAGCACCGTGGGTAAATGCGTTGTCAACAAGGATAGTCAATATTATACCGAGTCCTTCTTTGTTCGTTTCAATAGTTCCTTCCCCTTCAACGATAACTTCTCTGTCTTTAAACTTGTGTTGTACAATTTCTGATATGAAGTCACGAATGTTAATCTTCTCTTCCGTAAGAGTTTCCACCCTTGCTATTAACAGCATATTCTCTATGATATTTTTAATTTCTTTTGCGCTTTCTTCTATCGCCTGAACAGATTCTGTAAGTATCTCTTCATTTTTCGCTCCCCACCTCTTAAGCATGTTTACATAACCGAGAAGAGTCGCAATAGGCGTTCTAAGCTCGTGGGAGACCGCAGACACGAAAGATTCCTGTGCCTTGTAAGAACGTTCAATTCTTTCCATCAAATCATTGAACTTCGACACTAATTCTTCAACTTCCAAGCTCTTAGGTTTAATCTTTACCCGATATGAGACATCTGACCTACCAAGAAGTTCAATTTCTGAGACGAATGCTTTTATTTCCTTTACACTTTCCTTCGTTAGTACATAGGTAGATAAGAAGATACCTCCAGCGATCAATACTATGGTGAACATGAAAATCTTCCTTATGTTCTCCAAAAACCGCATCGCAGGTGTAACATCTTTTCCCAAAATAATATCATCAAGTTTCACAAAGTAGTAGTGTTTATCCCCAATCTTTTGAAATCCGTTTACATCTTTCAAACCTATACCATACGGGTCATTGATAACTTCACCGGTAGACAAATCCGCAACATAAACATCCCATCTTAGAACGAAATATTGCTTTCCAACCGGTGTATCTACAACTGTGACAAACCTCTGAGGATTGATGAAGTCTGAAGTAACACTTCGAACAGCGAGGACGTAAAAATATCTGTAAATAAGCAGAAGTGCTATAGATACAACTAAAACAGAAGCGAGAGTTGTGAAGAAAGATATCTTAGTGGTCAGTTTCAAGTTTCTCACCAACTAACTTGTATCCTATACCTCTTACTGTCTTTATTATGTCTGGAGATAGCTTTTTTCGTAAATAATTAATATAAACTTCGACTGTGTTGTCAGAACCGTAGTAATCAATTCCCCAGACTGCGTCTAAAATTTCTTCTTTACTGACTGCACGGCTGTGATTCTTTAAAAGGTATAACAAGAGTTCAAATTCAGTTTTGCTCAAGTCAACTTCCCTTCCATTGAATAAAACAACATGCTTATCTTCATATACTTCCAAATTCCCTAATCGTATCGGTGTTGATATCGATATGTGTTTTCTCCTCAATAGCGCTCTTATCCGTGCCAATAATTCCTCGTTATCAAATGGCTTTGTAAGGTAATCATCAGCTCCTGATTCAAAGCCTGTTAGTTTGTCTTTTTTCATTCCCAAAGCTGTAAGCATCAAAATGAGAACATCAGGGCTCAACTTTCTGATTTCTTTTGCAACTTCGTATCCATCAGTATCCGGAAGCATTATATCCAATATAACCAAATCAGGTTTCTCGCTCCCAAAGTTTTCAATTGCATCGATACCACTCTCGTAGGTAACGACACTATATCCAGCATGCTGTAACTCCAATTCGATCAGCCTTCTAAGCTTTCTATCGTCTTCTACTATCATAATTTTCGGTATATTACTTGTAGAACTCACTGATGAATTCACCTCTTTTGCATATTGAAAAATCTTCAGCTTATGATATACTATTTGAGCAGAGCTTAAAGGTCGGAGGCGTGTCCGAATGGCTAAGGAGCCGGTCTCGAAAATCGGTGGACCTCGCGGTCCTTGTGGGTTCGAGTCCCACCGCCTCCGCCAATTTTTATTTTATATTGAAATCTTTCGATTACTTGCTTGTTTTTACCGACTGATAGAATTCATTCCTCCAAAGCATGTCAAAGTCAATTCCATCATTTTTCAACATTTCAAAAAAATCATAGGCGAAAACCTTCATTATGCTCAAAGAGTACTCATCGTCGAGTATCACAATATAGTAGTATGTAATAACCTCTCCGCTTGATTTTGTCCATATCTTGAAAACTGGTGCCAAAGATTCGTCACTCGTTATGTGCTGATAGAGCTTATCAAAAACCAGTTTCAAATTTTCTGCGTAAAATTCTTTTTTCGCAGGATTTTGAGAAACGATTTTTTGAAGAATTTCCTTCTGCAATTCATCGATTGATTCTATAACTTTCTGATATGCCGTTTGGAGAGCAGACTCTTTTACGGTTCGCTCGTTAAAATTTGGGCCTGACGCCTGACCAAGTCCGTATATTACTTTGCTTTTCTTGTCCTTGACCCAGTCATTGAGTCTATTGGTTAAAACATTATTTTCGTACACCAAAGAAACAGAAGGATCACTTTTTCCAACGTCCGGAATAACCTCCTGTACGGATGGTAAAGCAACAGGTTCCTTCGGAATTGTAACCAGAACTTGTGTAAAAAGCAGTGTTGTAGCTACTACTCCAAATATCAACCAAAATATTAATTCCTGCATCATACCACCTCATGAAATTTTCTGTAGCGTGAATTCATCAACAAATCTGCGTATAAACACCTTGTAAGGAATGCTGTCGAGCAGAATATCATCTGCTTCGATTTCTCTCCGGTCGAGTTCTATATTGGAATTCCCATAGGCTGAAATCCAAGACTTATATCGTCTGTTGTACTGAATTTGGTGTATGTCGTACCTTTCTACCAGCATCCTTATTATAGAACTTCTAACAAGGTCACCGAAAGAAGGATGATATGGTCCCGCGACGATGAACTGCTTTTGTGAATCAGGTACATAGTATCCTAAACGAGTTACAACCCCTCCGAAACTCTCTACAAACATTGTCATTTCCGAAATAATAGTAACAGCATCTTCAAGAGTCAAAGGTTCATATTCACCATTATTGTAAAGTTGCTCCAGTTCCGTGTCTTTGAAAACAATAGTCGGATGTATCCTGAAAAGCTTAACTCCTTCATTTAAAAGCTTACTGACAGTGCGTAAATCCTTTTCACTTGTGTCATACGGAAGCCCTATCATCAAGTGGGCTACAACTTCAAAATGATTTTGAACGAGTCTAATTGACTTTAGAACGTCTTCCTTAGTATAGTTTCTCTTAGAATGTTTTAACACATCATCGTCTAAGCTCTCTACACCGAGTTCTATTGTTTTAACATTGCCTGATTTCAATATTTCCAAGATTTCTTCATCTATACTATCAGGCCTTGTAGATATTCTTTTTGGAATATCAGGCCTTATTGATAACAATCTTTTCATAACATCTTTTGGAAGCCCTGTAAAAGTGCCACCATAGAATGCTATTTCGTCGATATCATTTTTGTCTTTAAGAAGCTGTTCCAAAACATAAAATTTAGGAACATTTTCACCAGTCATTATCGACTGATTGCAATAAACACACCGAGTCTTGCACCCTAAGTTTGGAAGAAATATTGGATATATTTTCAGTTTATTCGCAATTTTCACTCGATTCATCAACTCAATAGTTCCTTCACCACTTCATTGACTAACTTACCATCGGCCGAACCTTTGACTCGTGCCATAACTTCTTTCATAACTTTTCCAAAATCTTTCTGCGTAGCGTTAAGTTCCTTAATTACAGCGGACACAATTGCGGCAATCTCATCTTTTGACAGCATCTTTGGAGCGTATTCTTCCAGTATCTTAAGCTCTTCTTCTTCTGCCTTTGCAAGGTCTTCCCTTCCAGCATTCCTGTAAGCTTCTATCGATTCTTGTCTCTTCTTAATTTCTTTCAGTATCAGCTTTTGTATGTCCTCATCGGTTGCCTCTCTTTTTTCACCCTCGACTTCGAAATATCCAATAGCCGTCTTAATTGCTCTAAGAACTCTTAGTCTGAGGTCATCTTTATTCTTCATAGCTTCTTTCATATCGCTCAAAATCTTTTCCTTAAGGCTCATTTATACTCCTCCTTGCATAATATTAGCTTAGGAATCCCTCAAGAAAATTCTTTACTGCAGAGAGATTTGAATAATGATTATAACCACCTTCATGTACTAAGACTTTGTACTTTACCTTTGATGTGGCATCAGCAATCAGTCTGCCTGCTATCTTGTAATCTTCAGATTTTAAAGAAAACTTACCTACTGGATCTTTAACATGCGTATCGGTTCCGAGAGAAAGCAAAAACACATCGGGGCTAAATTCTTGAATCTTCTCCAGTGCCTTTCTTAGTGCCTCAAAATAAATCCTTCCATCAGTTCCCCTTGGAAGTGGTATATTTATATTCTTCCCTCTGCCTTTTCCCTCACCTATCTCGTCTTCAAAACCACTGTACCATGGATAGAATTCTTTTGGATCACCATGCAAAGAGACATAGAGCACATTTGGATCAGCATAAAAGATGTCTTGCGTGCCGTTACCGTGGTGGAAGTCAACATCTAAGATTGCAACCTTCATACCCTTTTCTTCAAAAAATTTCGCAGCGATTGCAACATTGTTGAAATAACAATAACCACCACCGAAACTACGCATCGCATGATGCCCGGGTGGCCGAGTTAATGCATATGTTACTTTTCCACTTGTGAAAGAACACTCTGCAGCAGACAATGCAACGTCCACTGCCCGTTTAGCTGCAATATAAGTAAGATTGTTTATAGGAGTTCCAGTATCAAAAATTAAATCGACAAAAAAGACTTCTGGAATATATTCACCAGATACTTCCTGAGATTTTTTGACAATGTACTTAAAATATTTTTCAGTATGCACTTTGAGAATCCATTCTTCAGAGAATTCAACGACGCTTCCTGATTGAAATTTCTTATTTAAATAACCTAACACCCCAGTAAGTCTCTCGGGTTTTTCTGGATTTCTTACGAATTTTCCATTGTCGATTTCTTTCCTTGGTACAAAATCAACGTTCAAATCTGAAAAGAAAACGAATTCACACGACATTTATTCCTCAAGCTCCTCAATTTTCTTAACTCTTCTTTCGTGCCTTCCACCTTCAAATTCGGCAGCAAGAAACGCATCAACTGTCCATTTTGCCAGTTCAATACCCATAAGTCTGCCAGGCAAAACTAATATATTAGCGTTGTTGTGTCTTCTGGCATATGTCGCCATATCAGGGAAAAGACACAAAGCCGCTCTTATTCCCTTTACTTTATTCGCTGCTATTGACATTCCTATTCCTGTTCCGCACAGCAATATTCCATAATCGCACTCTTTCTTTACGACCTTTTCCGCAACCTTTTTGGCGTAGTCGGGATAATCGACGCTTTCAATTGAATAAGTACCGCAATCGATGACTTCGACCTCACTCTTCTTCAAATGTTCAACAATCCTTTCTTTTAATTCAAAGGCTGCATGGTCACTGCCAATGGCTATTTTCATATCGATCACACCCATCATTTAGAATTATAGAATTACTTTATCGCATTTACGGCTTCCATCACTGAAGGATACGACCTTATAACTTTATCAAGCGCCGTCATTGCAAGCAGCTTCTTAACATTTTCATTTGGACCTGCAAAAGCTATTACACCATTTGCTGAAAGAGCACTTTTGTGTAAGCTCACGAATGTTCCCAATCCAAAACTGTCTACTGAATTCACCTTTGCAAAGTCAAAAACGATTTTAGATTTTCCTTTTTTTATGAGATTGTCCACAACCCAATTTCTAAGTGACATGGCATTTTGCATATTAATTTCTCCGTCGAGTGCCACTACCGCAACACCGAACTGCTCTGTAAAAGTGTACATATGATCCCCTCCTCGTATAATAAGTTCGGTAAAAATTAAAATTGGTCTTTGAAAATTGAATGCATATTTTTTAACACCTCTGGTAAAATAGTTTCAGGTTGCCCCTCCTTGAGACTTTGTTCTCTTAAATAAGATTGCCTAACTAGAGTACAGCTTTTTACTTGCCGGAAAATGTTTTGCCTCGTTTTCTTATGTACCGCGAGGTTGTAAGGCTGTACTCAATCCGGAGGTGATTCCTTTGGCTATTTTAGCTATTGATGTCTCAAAGAACTATCTTTCTTTCTTTTCTGATTTCATCGGTAGTGGGACTGTTGAGAACTCTCCTCAAG
>NZ_FRDJ01000014.1 GCF_900143265.1 Fervidobacterium gondwanense DSM 13020
CCTAAGATTACGTTGTTTAACCCTTCCTTTTGCTTAATAATTCTTATTTTTTCCTCTAACATTTTAATACCATCTATGGTATTATTAATCTTGAAAGGGCTAATCAAATCAATTCCACGATAATCAGTCATCCTAACCCAATGATTTCTTTTAGCAACATCAATACCGACAATTAGAGTGTCTTGAGAAATTCTTGAAACTTTTGGATTAACATACTTTTGTTCCATGGTATCGCCTCCTGATTTTAGTGTGATGGGGTAATTATATATTATCAGGAGGCGATACTTTTTTCAAAATCTATTTTTCCTTACAGGAATGCTCTTCAAAGCTATCAAATTACCCATTCTGTCGACAAAGAATTCATCGACTTTATCCTTAATTTTGGACATTATGAACTCCCTTACTCCATCCTCATTTCCGGAAGGTCCTTTTATCTCCGTTAGTTCTTTGAGGTATTTCAGCATGTTTTCTCCTCCTTTGGCTGGTCTGTTGTTTCCTGAACTTCCGCTAACTCCGTTGCTGTGAATGCAAGGAGTTTTGCAGTGTCTTCTACATCTTTAATCACGAGCTTTTCGTATGGATTGTGCATGTATCTCAGAGGGATTGAAACCAATGCCGTTTTGACTCCAATTCTTGTGAGCTGGACTTCGTCGGTGTCAGTTCCTGACCTGCCTGCAATAGCTTCAATCTGGGTCTTTATGTTGTATTTCCCGGCAACTTTCTTTACATGCTCGACAAATTTCTTGTTTGTGACAGGTCCAACTGCAATCGCCGGTCCTTCGCCCATCTTAATCTTCGGATAACCTGGAATGTCTTCGTCGCCGTGTGTCACATCGATAACTACGCCGTATTCTATCTCCGAGATGTAAGCGCCACTCCTTGCCCCAGGTCCACCGATTTCTTCCTGTGTAGAGAATATGTAATAGACTTTCGCATCTGTCTTCATTTTGCTCAGTAATTCAGCCGCTTTGATTATAGCTACGCAACTTGCCCTGTTGTCAAGTGCTGGTGCGAAGAGCGTTCCGTTTTTATCAAATCCTTCAGCTTCTATCGTTACCAAATCTCCAATCGATATGTCTTTCCAATTTGGATTCATCGTAACGTCGACAAACAGATGATCGTAGTCTGGGACTTTCTTTGATTCTTCCGTGGTTTGCAGATGCGGTGGCATGAATCCTACAACACCCCTCAGCTTACCATTCTTCGTGTGTACCCACACCTTTTGGCTAACTACTGCCTTCGGATCCCATCCACCAACACCAGATAGTCTTAGAAAACCTTCTTCGTAGATCTTTGTGACAACAAACGCAATTTGATCAGCGTGTGCAAAAAAGCCGATGCTTGGTCCAGTTCCATTTTTCACGCAAACAAGACTGCCCATGGGCGTTCTGAACGATTCATCACAGTACGGTTTCATTATCTGCTCAATTTCTTTCAGAACCTCGTCCTCATAGCCAGACGGTCCCGAAATAGATGACAATTTTAAAAGCAGTTCTTTTGTGTTCAGTTCTTTATTACCCAATCTCTATCCCTCCAATCTTTTTATCGTACTTAGCTATCTCTATCCTTCCAGATTTCGCGTACAGCACAACTGGGTAGTCGTACTTTTCGGAGAATGTTCCCTTCAAATCCGCAAGTTGCACAAAAGGTGCTTCAAAAGTCAGAGCGACAACAACAGCCTCTCTTCCTTCGCTTATCCCAGCCCTTACAGTACCTTGACACCTTCCGAAAATGACTACGCTACCACCAGCAACAATTTCCGCGCCGGCATGTAAATTACCAATGAGTATTACATCCCCAGAATGTATTATGCTCTGCCCACTCCTTAGGTTCTTCTTCACAAGTTTTGTTCCAGATTTCGTATCGCCTTGATTGACCATGTCGACTTTCTTTCTCACAATGACGTCATCTTTTCCTTCAGAACCCATAAGCACGTGCGAAATCGTGAGGCCAAGTTCCTGAACGCGAGAAACGATCCTGGGTATGTCTGATATGTGCTTCTCGTGCTCTTCCACCAAAAGCATAATTTTATCGCCCTGTGCAAAGAAATTTCCCATCGATTTGATTTTGTCTTCAATTTTCTGGAGAACATCGACAATGTCCGTGTAATCTCTTATGTACAAAACCAGGCCATCCTTAGTCATTTTGAAGTCCACCATATTCATATCCTCCGTTATCTAAGTTCTTCCCCAATAAATTCAGAAAACGATCGTCTCAATTTCATCAATCCAAGATGAAACGTCGAGCGGAGAAATCTCTTTGATAGCTTTTTTGAAGTTGAAGAAATTCTCCCTAAAAACCTCAAGCCTGTTTCCAGAATGTATTTCAACTGCGCATTCAAGCAGTGCTGCCAAATAGTCCGCTGTTCTGACTATTCTACCAGCATCTTTTTCGAAAGGTTCAACTGCAAAGTCTACAAAATTCTTCACGAACTCAAGATTTGGGTTTTCAGATATCCACTCAACGAGCATCTCCCTTTCAACGAGCGCCACAAGTTCATCTAAGCCTTGGACTTTCTTTTTAGTAGGAGTAATCACATCTCCGGTGAACGCTTCTGGTAAATCGTGAAGTATGCTCCGTACAATAACCTCAGTTGTTTTATCAAATTCCAAAAGTTTGCTCAATAAATACGAAATTGTCACAACGATAAAGGAATGACCGCTGACGCTGGTACGAACGTTTCTGTGCGTTCTGTTCCATCGCACCATCGAAGTGAGGTTGAGCAGTGGTGACCAAACATATTGAGCAATCTGCCAGTACTTTTCTATCCGTTCTTTTGGAAAGAATTGTGATATTTCATCTATTTTTTCGCTCAATTCTCTCAGCGGTTGGCTGAAGTCGTACAATTTTCCGTTTTCGCGAGCTTCAAGGTAGCTTATGTAGAGATCCGCAAGTTTGTCTAATCTACTGTAACTATCAACATTTATTAAAATATTCACCGTCTGCTCGTCTGCGACATTTTTCAGCTCATCGATGGCCTTTAATTTAACCTTATTCCATACATCCGGTGCAAATCGTTCGATGCGCTCTTTCAGTTGCAACGAGACGTCGGATAGCACGATCTTAGGCAATTCCCTCGAAAGACGCCAACGTAGGCTGTTCTCTATGTTTTGTGACCAATCGCTCTGTTGCTCTAAGGAATGAAAAATGAAAGAAAGAAAAAAGGTATTAAAAGAATTATCTGCCTCTGTGAACCTTATCAAGGCAGGCCTGTTGTTCCAGCGCTGTATTGTAAAAAGGTTTGTCAAAGAAAAAAGAAACGTTCCCTTTCCCAAGAACACCACCCCTATTTGATTATACCATAGCATTTTAGGGAAAGGGAACGTTTCATATATTCTCAGTTGGAACTATTTCGCTATGCTAACCAATGATTTGATAAATTGAATTCTTTACTCACGCTTGCTTTGAAGCTTTCTCTTTTCTTTGATATTTCATCTCATACATTTTTTCATCTACACGTCTTATAAGTTCATCTAAATTTCTGCTGTCGATATCAATTATTCCAAAAGAGAATGTAACTGGTGAAGAATGAATTATCCTATCAATTAAAGCATCAGGCCTATCAGAATCGATGAAGAGCAAGAATTCATCCCCGCCGTATCTGACGAGCAAATCGTTTCTTCTCATATTGCTTAAACAAGCTTGAGCAAATTCTCTAAGTATCTCATCGCCTGCTTTATGCCCGTAAGTATCGTTGAATGTTTTCAAGTTATCGATGTCTATGAATGTAAGGTACGCTTTTCTTCCAGACCTCTTTACACTTTCGCAGGCACTTTCCAGGAACCGCATTCCTGCAGTTCTTGTAAACGCACCGGTGAGCTCGTCGTAAAAAGCCAGCTTTGTGATTTCAGTGTGTTTATAGATATTTCTTAGGTGGAGCTCCGCTATTACAGATATAGAATTCACAAACGATAAATCTTGGCGATTTTCGGTATCGTAGTAAACGTGGATCTTTATATTTTCCGAATCGAAATTCAGCTGTTCACCTCTCGCCTTTCCTATTATTTTTATGCAATTTTTCGTCATTACGCGCACACCAGAAAGATTAGTATGAAAAAAAATTGCCTTAGATAACTTGTCGACGAATTCCCATTCGTCTAAGGTGTTAATAAAATCGATTATAGACAATGTTAAGAGAGACGCTTCTGATGGTTCTTTAATGCCAAGGCTTTCAACAATTCTCATTCTATCACCTCAAATTTTTCACTTCTTATCCTTTCTAAACAGATTATCGCCTAAATGAGTCTAATTATTTAGTGATAGTGATATAATGAAATTAGAGAAACTTTTAGGAGGGATTGCCCATGAGACACAATGCGTCAGTCACAATATACAGAGATGGCTTCTCGCTCACAGAGGCTGTTGTTTCTCTATTGCTGATCAGTATAGTTTTCATGATAATAGCGACGGGGTTGTCTTCGGCAATTCAGTCACTCGCGGTCCTTCAGAACTTTCAAAAGGTTACTGAGTTTGAAAATTTTATAGCTCGATATGTTTATGTCCTCGGTCTTTCTCCACAAACATCATCAGGTTCGGTACAATCGGGAATTGATATAAACCAGATTAACAATGCGTTTTATAAGAACAATCCAATAGGCTATCCAAGAATCGTACAGATTAATTCCATAACAGTTGGTCAACTCTTCGTAAAACATACGTTCCAAATAGAAACAGCTCCCGGAAAAGCGAAGAGTTTTACTGTTTATCAGTACGTGCAGTACTGAAGTACTAAAAATGGGGTGATAAGATGGACATTACGTTGTCAGGACTGATTTCAAGCTTGGTTGTGGTTGTAGTTGTCATGGCGATGCTCGGATTGATATTTGATATAACGCTAAGGGTGTTAAACGAACGGCAGGAATACACGAGTTTTTATTCAGAAATACAACACATCTCGGATATTATAAATAACATATTCACTAACAGTGTTTCCAGTATAAAAGCGGAAGACGTGAGTCTTCATTCTATTCAAGTACCATCTTACAGACCCACTCAGCAGTACAACGATGTGGTTACGCAGAGAAAGGTTCTCCAATTTAAGCCAAACAACAAAACATTAGTTTTTGATGGAAAAACAATAGCTAAGGCCGATAAGATAGATAGTATAGAGTTCGAATATGTTTCTTCAAGAGTGAGTTTCATAATGATCACTTTTAAGCACAAGAATGGAAAGTGGCGATACTCGCTCCCCATGCTTTCCGCTCTAAGCGAAGCTTCGTGAAATAGATAAACATGCTTAACATTGAAAGGAGGGCTCGATGTGAAAGGAATAAATCCTGTTACTATGGAGAACAATAATAGGTCCAATTACAAAAATGGCTTCATGATAGCAATTGTTCTTGTGTTTCTATCTATTGCAAGTGTGCTTTTATTGACGGTGTATGAAATAATCGGTAACTATAGAACGAACGCGGTTCGTATGAGCGTGTCTTCACAATTAGAAGTCGATGCGTTAAATACTCTCAACACAGGCATTGGATATATGAGGACAAAATCCGCCGGTGTTCTCGGCTTCAATGTCACCTTTCAAAGTTTAACACCAACTTGGTTTAACGATTTCTATGGTAAACTCTCCCAAGAATGGAAAAATTTCATAAATACATCCGTGCTGAGAAATTCTCATTTCACTGTTATTGATATTACAGATAGTACTAATAACTCCCAAGGTGATTTCCCTGTTAACGAACTCAGAACTTATTTTAACGACCGAAAATTATCTAGGGTTACGATCTCCGTTTTCAGAATGAATAACCCATTAAAAGTCTTCATAGTATCGAGAATTGAAAAGAACAACCAGACTGCATACGCTTACGGGGTCATAACTTCAAAGTTGCTTAATCAGTATGTTTATTTCACTAACAGAGAAACCTCATCAACTTTTGGAACTATATACTTCAAATCCGGGGAACTCATCGATGGTCCCATGCGAACACACGATTATATAAACATCAACAACGCCGGTGGAGTGCCAGTTTTTACAAGTACCGTTGAGTTTCTGGGTATCAAAAACCCACAGGGACAGGTTGTGCCTGAAAGTCAATATAGCAACTTTGCAAATTTGCAGGGAAATCCAGCGTATAGGATACTGAATAATGACGACATAAGCAGACTCGACTTTTCCTCAATCAAAAACGATTATAAAACTAAACTACAGACTCTCGTGAGAGATTACAGTGCTATAAAAGCCAGTCCAAGTGTTCTGAGCGGTATCAAGTTCACAGGCGATGTTATCGTTAGCTTCAATCATGGACAGGGCGGCAGCAACTACGATGTTAAAATCTCTCAAGGAACTACTGATTACATCATCACCTGGAATCCTTCACCACCAAATGCAACGCTGCGAAAACAAGGCGGTGGATCTGCAGAAGAAACTGATATACTCTTTAATGGGATAATATCTGCAACCGGAAATATAACCGTAGACGGTCCTACAGCTTTATCAACCTACAAAGGTAATTACACTTTATTCGCAGAGGGTGACATAATCCTTAAGGACAGAATAATACCATACAATACATACACCAACAAATTCACCGCAAATGAGCACGGAAATAACGGCGATCCAGTTAGCAACGCTCAGGTTCAGGACATCAAGAACTTTGTAAGTTCTAACGAAACTTCATCGTTGAACTTGGTAGCAATCAACAACGTTAGAATAGGGCAAAAATTGGATGATATGAAGATATTTGCCAGTATATACGCATTTGATGGTTCATTCCAAGTTGATGGTTACAACACAGGCTCATCTGCTGGACAGCTGTTTGTACTGGGTAGTATAATGCAGAATTACAGAGGACCTGTCGGGACTTTCAACCCTTTTACCGGTCAAACAACAACCGGTTATTACAAAACTTACTCATATGACCCACGCATTTTAACAGGGGCTTATCAGCCGGACGGAACACCAACAAAGTCTGGCACAATATCGCTTAAAGTCGTAGGGATAGCTCGCTGACCTCGGGCCAATTTCTTGGAGGTAATGACGGTTTCTTTCAGATATTTGAACTCCATACTTCATTGTAGAGAGAAAACGGGATATGCCCGTTATTTTTGTACAGCTTCCCCCCTTTAGTCGTATTTCTAAATTCATCTTGAATGTAATACTCTTTTTGATGGTTTGCTGAACCAGTTTCGAGCCATCTGCTTGGAAAAAATGGATTCTTTGCAAAAAGTCCGGTCATATAACCTGAATTTTTCCCACAAATCCTGGAAATAGTATTTTCGATAAGAGATTCTATACTTCTTGTCATCAACGCACTCCAATCACTTCATTATATAAGAAACCCTCAAAAAGAAAATGGCCGATGATATCTTAAGCCCATTATTCAATCGCATTAGCAAACATGTCCTTTGAGCTTAAGCAATCAAAATTTAATAAAAGTAGTGAAAAGTCAACAAATTACTTGACTGATTATCTCTTGGAAATTATAATACGTATGGGTTGTTCAAATGTGTATTCAGGGAGGTTAAATACCATGACTCACTTTTCGATTACTGAAAGTGCGGTAAAAAACAAACTTACGAAGCTAATTCTTATTATGATAACCGCTGTTGACTTACCTGCCCTTCTGTTTTCCTACTACGTATTCGCCGGCATAGGAAGATACCCTATTTGGAACATGATATTCGGCTATCTGATAGCAGTATCGACAATTTTTCCAGTAGTGTTATTCTTAGTAAGAATGAATGTATCGCGCATTTACAAAGGCTCAGGGTTTAATATTCCAATATTTATCTCTGTAGTGCTGTTCGTAGCAAATGTTGTGGCCGCAACGCTAATTGGATTTATTGCTAACAGATTGTTACCGCTCCCAGAAGGAACTTTGATTTTGCGATTAGCAGGTGCATTAGCAATTAATATGAATATTGTTGCAATACTATTGTACATTTATTCAAAACTGGGAATCGTTGAGAGTATTGATAATCCATTGTTTGAAAAATTCATGATCTCAGCCATAACTAAACTAAGTGTAGGGATTATGTCTATTTCGCTCTGGATTGGTCCAGCACTTCTTAAGTATGGAGTTACAAAGTTTAATCTTGATAAAGGTACACAAACCAACTTAGTCCTAATAAGCTTGTTTTTTAACGTAGTAATTGGTGTTGTAACAGTAATGCTCGTAAGAGGTATTCTGAAAAGCGTTCCATCACTCTTATACGTATTCGAAAAAGTTTCTTCGGGTGATTTGACCCACCGAGCTGCTTCCGATTCCTTAGATGAGTTTAGAAAAATCGCAACTATGCTGAACATCGCGAATATTGAGATTTCAAAACTCATCGCCGGTTCTAAGGCAACAGCAGAAAAGACAAATCGTACGCTGGATATATTTGAGAAAAAGTTTTCAAATTTTGAAAGTTTATCAAGATCCTTTGTTGAGACCATAGAAAAGCAACAAAGAGACATAGAAAGAATATCTTCTTCAGTAGAAGAGATTAATGCAAACGTCGAAGAGCTTTCACACCAATCGCAAGGTCTCAGCAGCTTGGCATTAAACGCCTCAAATCTTTCCAAGAACTTAGAGGAAAAAGCCTCTGAAGGTAGCAAAGAGCTTGAAAATGTAAGAGAAATTACTTCAGGATTTGTAAAAGAATACGAAGAACTGCGTGATGGAATCGAGAAATTAGCAGACGCAACAAAGAATATCGGGAGTATCATAGAAACGGTAAGGCAGATAGCAGAACAAACAAACTTGCTGGCACTTAACGCAGCAATAGAAGCAGCAAGAGCAGGAGAAGCCGGGAGAGGTTTTGCAGTCGTTGCAGACGAGATTAGGAAGCTCGCCGAACAAACTAAATCGTCTACAGATACCATAACAAGTACGATATCAGCAGTTGATATGTACTCAAAATCACTCGAGGAAAAGATCGAAAAGCTGTACAAAGAAGTCGACGAAACAGAGAAAGGATATAAAAAAGTATCGAGTAGTTTTGAAGAAATATCAAAAGCGATTACAGAACTTGCAAACATAATTGACAACGTTGCTGCGCATTCGCAGGAGCAAACAGCAAGTGCAGAAGAAATGAGAAGTGCTTCGTCTGAAATCGTTCATGGGATCCAGCAAATCGAAGAAAATGGTTCGAATATACTCGAAAGTTCTCATAAGTCCTTAAGTGAAATTCAAAACATCAAGATTGAAATTGAAGAACTGAAGAACAAAGTAAATGACATGATTCGCGAAATTGAGAAATTCAAAGTATAAATTTTTCGTAAAAAAGGGCAGATTTCTTTATCTGCCCTTTTTTATTTATTTCCCGTAATGAAGAGATAGTACCTTTCAGGTTCTATAACTACCGGCGATATTTTGAAATTGTAGTCGCAGTTAACCGAAAGTGCGACCGAATTGTTTTCAGCGTCCTCCCATTTTGCTGCTACCAATTCAGGACCCCATTCGTATGGCTTGCCTGTTTGTAATTCGTTCCCTGGTAAGTTGTACCAGTTATAGTCGCTGAACCTAATCTCAACTTCCGTATTGCCACTTTCAAAGAACGGCTCTTCAATCAACGGATAGTGGTACGTTCCACTGTTGACTGTCAGGTCGTATATCCATATGTCGTACAAGTACTTCACTTTTCCTTCATAATCTTCCAAACCAACAAATTTCCATCTGAAAGCTGGCTTTGTAGATACTTCAGTTGCGCTGTCTGTTGGTTCAACATTCGAAATCTTAACCATTGGCAGTGGTTCAACGCTTCCTAATACCACGCGAGGTCCTTCAATTCCCGAATAGTCTGAACTTACGGCATACCATACTCTTTTGCGTACCTTATTGTTGTACGTATCAATGTAACTCTTCACGTTAGATGGCAGCGTAGTAATCTTAAAAAACTTGTTTCCGTCGTAAGACTTGTAGATGTTGTATCCCGTCGGTTCTTTTGCGAAAAATCTTTGCGTGCTTTCAGACAATGTATACCATTTGATAACGTTGTAGAGATTCGTACGATGGTTTTCAGATGATAATGTGTAGTACTTAGTTGAAGTGTTGAGATGATAAGAATATATAGCTGGCGATGGGTATTCAACTCTATAATAAGATGTCGTCAATTCTGAAAAGCGCCTTATTTCAACGGGAATAATCAATTCAAATCTGTTATCGTTCAAATCATATGCATCTAAAAAAAGGTACGTCTTTCCTGAATGAGCCTCTAGGGATATTTCACCACTCAATCTATCTGATTCGCTGTATAATCTCGGAGCTGTTAAGTACTCAGCGCCTGGCGGTGTTCCAAGCTTTGCATACATGTGCGAAATCCCGAGCTTCGAAGCGGTTGCTTCAGCATCTATATAGATCATTCTGAGATTTAAGAGTTCATATACACCTGACGAGTTGGAGCTATATCTAACAAACATTTTGTCGCTTTCGTAAAGTTTAAAATTTATGCTTATATCGTTATCAATAGCAGCAGAGAATTTCGGCCTTCTCAAAGTCGTGTTAAGGTTAATATCGGAATGTACGTTTAAAAGCCTTATGTCGGTATTGGCAAATCCATCTTTCCTTACACGAATGTCATATGGTCCAGAATATCCTCTCAGAGTAAAAGATACAGTTCCATTGCTCTGCGTGGTCTTTTCTTCCAAAATCTGCCCGTCTTTTAGCAAAGTTACAGTGGCATCATCAACCGTAGGTCCAGAATTGTATTCGGCAACATAGATATTAACAGTAAAATCTGTTCTTGAGGCTTTAAACGGTATAATTGAGCAACTTGATAGAAAGAAGATGATACCAATCGACATGATTACAAAGATCAAATATCCAAGTCTAATATTTTTACTCATCTCCATCACTCCGTCTTTCCGAAAAATGTCCAATGAGAATTTCTGCCATATGCGTCATACAGGGTCGTCAAGGTCGAACCGGCGGTTATGTAACCACTCAGTCTTATGTCGTAACCGTTAAGTGTTATAGTGGCATTAACCGTAGTATTATGCAAGACAGGACTTGGATAGCCAAATTTTATAAAGTACCTTCCACTTAAATGTGAAATATCAATTTGGTTAGACAAGAGTTCAATTGTGGTGGAAGTACTTCCGTCCTTGCTTTGCAAGATCAAAAATTCATTTCCGCTCACGTTTTTGAACTTAATCCTCGCCTGTGAAGAAAAATTAAAGGTGATCGAAGAATCATTCGTAAAACTACGGTTAGCATAATACACTCGCTCTTCTGCCTTTCTATAAACGACGTTTGATAGACCTTCACTGTTTTCACGAGAATCCGGTCCGCTGATGATTACATCGTATTTTCCTGTGTCGATATTCAGAAATTTCGCGACACCATCTCCATTTGTCTTTGAAAAGTACCTAACTCTTCTATCTGTGTTCGAAGTGCCAATCAGTGACACACTAACTGATGGTATCTTCCAATCACCGTATGCGTCGGTCACTTCAACGTCTAAATTTAACCCTCCGTTGTCAGGTAGTTCTGAGCTTACACTTCTTTGATTTATCATTCCATAACCTGACCTTTCATCTATCCCCGGCTCTCCTATATCAATAGCCCCGTTTTCCAGAAGTCTTCTTATCTGCCATGGCTTAGCATTCGGATATTCCTGGAGCAAGAGCGCAACAAATCCAGACACGTGTGGTGTTGCCATTGAGGTTCCGGACATGAATCCATAATAACCGCTGTTTTCTGCTATTTGAAATGACCTTTTGTCATAGCCGACAGAAGTTTTCTGAGGCATCGTCGAGATTATATTCACGCCTGGCGCTGAAACGCTGAGCATCGGGCTTCCGCTCGAAAAATCAGCGATATCATATTTATTGCCTAAGTATTCAACAGCACCGACTTGTATCACCCCTGGATAATTTGCTGGGTATTGAAAAGACTGCGAAGACTTTGAATTCCCAGCCGCTGCAACAACAACAACCCCATGAGCTAAAGCGTAATCAAACGCATCTTTTAGTGTCTGCGAATAACCTGCTCCACCCCAGGAATTGCTAAGTACCTTTGCCCCATGATCAACTGCCCATATTATTCCCTTCGCTGCGTAATCATCGCCAACATACCATCCGCCTATGTCGAAAAGAACTACCGGCATTATCTTCACCCTGGGCGCAACACCGACTAATCCTTTGCCATCCTTCTTTGCAGCTATCGTTCCAGCAACGTGCGTGCCATGAGAACCGCCGTATGAAGAATCAGTTCCTTCAGGAATTTCTTGATTGATAATTGGTCTATACCCGCGTGTTACCTGTCCCTGCAAATCAGGGTGCGTTCCATCAACGCCCGTGTCGAGTACGGCGACGATAATCCCAGTTCCATCATATCCGTCGTTCCAAACTTTTTTAACATCAATCGCCCTTAGTCCCCAGAGATAAAAATCTAACGATTCACTTGTGTAATTCTCGTAAATTGTATAATTCAAGACAACCTTTTGGTTAGAATAACCTTGACCAACACTGTAAGGAATTATGCTTCTTTTGTACACAGGTTCTGCGTACCTAATTTTCACTTTTTGGATACTTTCCTCATCTTGAAAAATTTGGAGCACTTTTTCCACTTTCTCGACTTTGAATGAGGCAACACGAATCTGCGGAATGTTTAGCAACAACCTTCCTTCTATCAATTCGGCAATTTTGTCCAAGTCATCCTCATCTTCGTAACCTACGAGGACTCTATCTGGAAAGTAATCATCATTTGTTAGACTTAAGTTTTCAGATAAATCAGAAGTGCTACCATTATCAATTCTCCCAGAACGACTGTTGGTACAAGATGTTGCGATGGATATAACCAAACCTATAATGAGAAATACAAAAACAAGCTTGCTTTTCCAAAGCAAGCTCTTCAAATTGAAAGTATATTTTTTGTTACTCAACAAGAGTTTGGATTTCATGAATTATCTGAACCCCCTATTGAACATCTTTGTTCTTCGATTTTTTCATTTCGTACTTCTTTTCATCAACATCTTTGTAAATGTCTTCAATTCTGTTGTAGCCAGATATGTTAATAATGCCGTACGAAACAAAAATATTATGCTCCTTTAGGTTTTCTGTTATGCGTTTCATCACGCTTTCCGCGTTCTGAGCATCTGTTTCAGGTAGAACAATGACGAACTCATCTCCGCCGTAACGCGCAACGATATCCATTGATCGTATAGTTTTATTTATCGTTTCCACAAGCATTTTCAAAACATTGTCACCATATATGTGCCCATAAACATCGTTTATCCTCTTAAAGTCGTTGACATCTAAAAAAATCACCGACGTTGGATGTTGTGTACGTTTGGATTTGCTCAACTCCTTCTCTAAGAATTGATCTAAGAACAACCTACTGTAAGCACCGGTTAAGTAGTCTTTTATCGACACTTCAAACAATTTTCGCTTTTCAACTTCGAGCTCTTCTATTATATCCATAAAGCGCAGCGATAAAGAAACTACGCTTGCCATCTTGTCAAAAACGCTGAGTGTCAGATCAGAAAACTGGTTTTCCCCTTCTTTTTCAAAAAGAATCACACCACGCGAAAGTCCTCTGAATATAATGGGTACACCGTATATGGAATAAACATTTCCACGCAATTCTTTTAAGTAATAACCATCAGCTAACCGTTCTTCAGTTACACTGTTTCTTATATGAACTCTGATTCCTTTGTCTATAATATATCGAGAAAGCGTCTTTTCGGAAGGTTTCATCACTAATCCGCTTCTGTCATCATCGTCTTTATACTTGAAGTATGGATAATAAATCTCTCCACCGGGATTCAACAGTCCAATGCCAAAAACATCCGCAAGTCCGTATTTTATAAGCAGTTCTCTTATCTTCTCGCCTATGCGCTTTATGTCAACAACATCTTTTGAAATCTCTTCATCGAGGATTTCTGTAAGACTTTGGAGAATTGAACTTTCAATACTTGTAAACTCGTAGGTTACGTTCCTTGTTATAACCACTCTGAACTGCTTGCCGTCTACGTACTTTCGAACATATTTGATCTCAATGAATGATCTTTGAATTTCTTTCTTCCATACTCCGACATAATCTTTCGTTCCAGAATCGATTTGTTTTTTAACCTCTTTCAAGAAATCGTACAGGATCATATTTTTCTCAGGATGCTGTAACAAATCATCGATTTCCTCTCTGTTTCTTAGTTCAATACCAACCTTTGCTGCATCTTGAATTATTGGGCTGTTTATATAGATCAGTTCGTCATCCGCCCAGACTGCAAGGCCAAGATTTTCTGCACTAACAATTATTCCCATGCTTTGAAGCAAAGTGTTCAGAGCTTTGTTTTCATTTCTCAGACTATTGTATTTTATTACATATCGAACGATAAGGATTGCAAAAAAAATAAGAGCGCCCGATAGAAATAAAATAGTAAGAACGCTTTCTGACATCGAATCACTCCCCTGTAAAAGAAACACAAAAATATGCTAAAGCTCACACCTTAGCATATTTTATCACATAAATCCGTATACCAAATCTACTTAATTGCGTCGTAAACGTTTATAACGACATTCTTAATCTTCTAAAACAAGTTGTTTCTTGAACATCCTTGCATACAATCCTTCGTTTTCAAGCAGTTCGTAATGTGTTCCCTTTTCCAATATCCTGCCTTGGTCGAATACATATATAACATCTGCGTTCTGCAACACCTTTAATCTGTGGGTGATTATAATCATCGTAGTGCCTTTCATCTCGGTTCTCAATGTCCTGATGATTTCTTCTTCCGTTTCAGGGTCAACGGCGGATAGACAATCATCGAATATGTAGACATCCGCTTTTTTCATGAGAGCCCTTGCTATTGTTAACCTCTGCTTCTGTCCACCTGAGAGCATAACACCTCTCTGACCAACCACTGTATCGTATTTGTCTGGGAATTTTTCCACATCATCGTCAATTGCCGCAAGCTGGACATATTTTTTTACTTCTTCTAAATCGTATTTCTCCATTGCAAACGCGACATTCTGCGAAACTGAATTTGAGAACAAGAATGTCTCCTGCGGAACGTATGATATCAAGTCCCGTATATTTTGCGAATGTAGGTCGTTAATGTCAAGATCGTTGATGAAAATCTTCCCTCGTTCAACTGGATAAAGCTTACTGATGAGTTTTACAAGAGTAGACTTGCCGCTTCCAACTGTTCCAACGATACCTACAAACTGTCCCTTTTTAACTTCAAAATCTACCCCTTTAAGTACATCCCTCTCTGTGCCTGGATATCTGAACCACAAGTCCTTAATAGATATAGATTCTATCCTTTCCACCTTTGCAGGATTTTGTGGCTCTACAACAACAGGTTTCGCTTCGTTCAGCTCTTTAAGTCTTTGGAGTGAAGCGCGTCCTTGCTGGATGACATTCATAACCATACCGTATGCCGTGAGTGGCCAGACTAACATACCTATGTAGCTGTTAAACGCTATGTAATCTCCAAGCGTAACGGTACCTCTTATAACCATGGGACCTCCAACTGCCAAAGCCAAGAAGAACGAAAGAGTTCCAATAAAGTGCACAAGTGGCCACATTACACCCCAAACCCTTATCAGAGACATCGTTGCATGGAAGTGTTCCTTTGCCTTCTTTTCAAACAACTCTTCTATCTTCGGTAAAATCGAAAAGCTCTTGATTATCCTTATTCCGTCCATCGTCTCTTCAGTATAACCACTTAGATCCATATAAACGTCCTGTGTTCGTCGTGACCTTTTAAATATCAATCTGCCAAATGTGAGTGAGACGAGAATTATGCCAGGAAGTGGTATTAGTGCAATTAGAGTCAGTTTCCAGTTCGTAGACCTCGCCATGAAGAATATGGTCATAGAGGTCATGAATACTGCATCTGTGAGTTGCACGACACCGATGCCAAGCATCCTTTCCACTGTACTTACATCGTTTGTAAAGTACGCCATGATGTCTCCGGAACGGTGCTTGTCAAAAAAGTGCATGTCTAAACCTAAGACTTTATCGAAGAGTTGCTTCTTCGCTGAGTAGTCAAAAAACCTCGAGCTACCCATAATGAAGTACCGCCACCAAAATCTGCCAAAGAGCATTCCAAAAGCAAGACCGAGAATCGATAACACGAGAGTCTTTACTTCATTCAGCGTATTTACGTTATCTAACACCTGAATGGTATTGATTGCTTTCGAAATTACCCTCGGAACAAATAGTTGTAGCAGATCTATCACAATTAGTGAAATAATACCAAATATGTAAAAGTACCATCGCTTTTTCAGAAATTCCCTAAGCAATTTGAACACCTCCAGAGATTTTTTGTCATGATGGTTTGCATTGCGAACATTCTAAGGTTATTATACCACAGCATACAAAAAATGGAGCCCTTTTTTGGGCTCCATTTTGTCTATTCCCTTTATTGGAATTACATTGGGTAGTATCCTCTTTCTTTGACGGCGTTGGCAACTCTGCTGATTGCAACGATATATGCTGCCGTTCTCATGTCTGTGTTGTATTTTTCTTTTGTCTTGTAAACTTCTGCAAATGAGTTGACCATCATCTTTGTTAGTTTCTTTCTTATATC
Organism: Fervidobacterium gondwanense DSM 13020; assembly: GCF_900143265.1. Classification (NCBI taxonomy): domain Bacteria; kingdom Thermotogati; phylum Thermotogota; class Thermotogae; order Thermotogales; family Fervidobacteriaceae; genus Fervidobacterium; species Fervidobacterium gondwanense. The sequence continues at coordinate 16,462 of NZ_FRDJ01000014.1, forward strand.
GTCTATATCCCAGAAGAATGTCTGCAAGTCTTGTACCCATTCGAAGTAAGAGACTGTAACACCACCAGCGTTTGCAAGGATGTCAGGAACGATAAGTACGCCTTTCTTTATAAGCACTTCTTCTGCCTCTGGTGTTGTTGGACCGTTTGCTCCTTCGACTATTATCTTTGCTCTAATCCTGTCAGCGTTCTTCTCTGTTATTGCGTTTTCAAGTGCCGCCGGAACAAGGATGTCAACGTCAAGTTCAAGAAGCTCTTCGTTCGTGATTGGTTTTGCTTTCGGATATCCCTTGATTATTCCCTTGTTTGCATCTCTGTAGGCGATAACGTCGTTAACATCGAGTCCGTTTTCGTTGTAAATTCCACCGCTGACATCGCTGACAGCGACTATCTTTGCGCCGAATTCTTCGCTGAGAATCTTCGCACTGTAAGAACCGACGTTACCGAATCCTTGAATTGCTACCGTTGCTTTGGAAATGTCTTTTCCGAGTGCTTTGCAAGCTTCGTTTGCTGTTATCGCAACGCCCCTACCTGTTGCTTCTGGTCTACCTTCTGAACCACCGAGGTCAAGTGGTTTACCTGTGACAACACCGAGTGCTGTGTAGCCAACGTTCATGCTGTATGTATCCATGTACCATGCCATTATTTTTGCGTTCGTGTTTACGTCTGGTGCCGGGATATCTTTTTGTGGTCCGACCATCATCTGGATTTCTGAGAAGAATCTTCTGCTGAGCCTTTCGAGTTCTTTCTCTGAAAGTTTTGAGACGTCAACCTTTACTCCGCCCTTACCTCAACCGTATGGAAGGTTCATAACAGCACATTTCCATGTCATCCAGAATGCAAGCGATGCAACCTCATCGAGGTTTGTATCTTCGTGGTACCTAATTCCACCTTTTGCTGGACCCCTTGCTGTATTGTGCTGTACCCTGTAACCTTCGAATATTTCTACTCTGCCATCGTCCATTACAACTGGGAAGTGGACTTCCAAAATTCTCTGTGGCCAAAGGAGGAAGTTACCTATGTTTGGATCGAGATCCATGATTTCTGCAGCTTTCAGGAACTGCTTCTGAGCGTTTTCATATATCGGTCCGAATGGTTTGAGGTTTCCCATAGTGCTGAGTTTCATCTCTTCACAACCTCCCTGATTTTTAGTGCTGGCTGGTTCACCAGCGATTGTCAAAACTATTATCATTCAACCAACGTAAGATATCAACCTGCGTTTTGTGAATAGTATCACTTTTAATCTTGAAAAATTACTGAAATCTCTCTTTTTCTTAAAGATGTTCATTTATGCATCTATATGTTTTGTCTGTTCACATCTTTAGAACAGCCCTGTTATCTCCCCGTTCTCATCGATATCTATGTTAACCGCCGCCGGCACTTTGGGAAGACCCGGCATGAGCATTATCTCTCCAGCCAACGCAACGACAAAACCTGCTCCCGCACTTATTTGGAAATCTCTAACTGTGAATTCATAACCCTTTGGAGCATTTATTTTCTTCGGATCATCAGAGATACTATTCTGGGTCTTAGCGATGATAACTGGATAGTTGCCATAGCCGTTCTTTTTAAGCATGCTAAGTTTTGATTTGGCTGTGTCTGTATATATAACCTTTCCTGCTCTGTAAATTTGTTTTGCTATTATATCTATCTTTTCTTCAATGGGTAGTTCGGCAGGTACTAAAGGTTTGTAATTCGTAGGTATCGTCTCAATGGTTTCAACGACTCTTTGTGCCAACTCTACCGCACCTTCGGAACCTTTAGCATAGGCTTCGTTTATGACACACTTAACCGGGCTTTCTCTCAAAACGGCTTCAATTTCAGCTGGTGTGTCACTTTCAAACCTGTTCAGTGCAACTACAATCGGTACGCCGTACTTCTGTAAATTCTCGACGTGCACTTTGAGGTTTTCCATACCTTTAACAACTGCTTCAACGTTTTCTTTAGATAGGTCCTCTTTAGCTACGCCACCATGGTATTTCAAAGCCCTAATAGAAGCTACAAGCACAACTGCATCAATTGTGAGATTTCCAGTCGGCGCTACGAAATCGAGGAATTTTTGCGCTCCAAGGTCTGCTGCAAATCCTGCTTCAGTCACAACATAGTCTGCAAGCCCAAGTGCCATCTTCGTTGCTATCAATGTGTTCGTTCCGTGTGCGATGTTCGCAAACGGTCCACCATGGACAAACGCGGGTGTGTTTTCTATCGTCTGCACAAGATTCGGATTTATCGCATCTTTCAGCAATGCAGCAACTGCTCCCTGAATCCCAAGGTCTTTGATTCTCACAAGACCTTTTTTCTCGCTTTGCGCAACAACTATTTCGCCGATTCTTCTCTTCAAATCTGCAAGGTCTGAGGCTAAGCAGAGTGTTGCCATGATTTCAGATGCCGCGGTTATCAAGAATCCATCTTCTCTTGGATACCCATTCGCACTTCCGCCGAGTGCGATGACAATCTGCCTGAGAGCCCTGTCGTTCATGTCGATCGCTCTCTTCCAATATATCTTTCGGATATCTATCCCCAGCTCATTTCCGTGGTTTATATGTGCATCGATAACAGCGGAAACGAGGTTGTGCGCTGTTGTTACCGCATGTATATCCCCTGTAAAATGCAGGTTTATGTCCTCCATCGGCAATACTTGTGAATACCCTCCACCTGCAGCTCCGCCCTTCACACCAAATACCGGTCCCAAAGACGGCTCTCTCAAAGTAACAATAGATTTTTTGCCAATTCTGTTGAGTGCCATCGACAAGCCGATGCTTGTTGTGGTCTTTCCCTCTCCAGCCGGTGTTGGTGTTATGGCGGTAACTAATATTAACTTGCCTTTCTTCCTATTCAATTCCTTCAAATACCTGTGATCTACTTTTGCGATATGATTTCCGTAAAGTTTGAGTTTTTCTTCAGGAATTCGTAGCTTCTTGGCGATTTCCCTGATATCAACTAACCTTGCACCCTTTGCTATTTCAATATCTGGCAACATACTATCACCTCCGTACTTAGTTTAACATAATTTGTGAATTAGTTAAAGTTTTAAAAGTTCGTGTTTAGTGGTTCTGTCCAAGCATATATTCATATCCTTTTCACAATTGCCTGTTTCTCTTTATTTTTGTCAAAATATGTGATAAAATATATGGAAAATAGCGAAGATATTTCATTGGAGGTGCCTTGCTTAGTGAACGGAAGGATAGAGACTCGCGAAGAGATTATAGAAGACATTAAGTACGTTGCAAGAGTTTTTGGACGGGATTTTGTGATTGCCTTCTCAGGTGGAATGGACAGCACAGCGGCTGCTCTGCTTTGCGCTGAGGTTGTTGGAAAAGATCACGTCGAGCTCGCACATGTCGTTTATGGACCTTACACGTACAATAACAGTCTGAAAATCGTGAGCGAATTCGCTGAAACATATGGCTTTAAGCTCACCCTACTGAAAAATTTAGACCAAGAGAAGATATGGAAATATGGACCATCTTGCAATATGTGCACAAAGAAAGTCAAGATGGGAACTGTGCTTGAGTACGCCAAAGGGCGTATAGTGGTTACAGGCTCAAATTCTTCAGACACCTGGGGACAAACTGGACTGAGAGTCTTCAATGGGATGTACGCTCCGCTTGGTGATGTCGGAAAGGAAGAAATCCGGAAGATTCTCGAAAGCTACGGCGTTCAGATAAGAAGAATAGGCGAACACGCTACAAGGGAAGGGTGTAAGCTAAAGCACCTGCTAAAGCCAATGACCAACCCTTCATTCCACGGTCAAGCTACCGCGATAGCCAATGAAATGGTTCTTCAGTACTTTCCAGCTGGGAACGAAATTGCAAATGTGAAGATTATAGGTCCTCTTTCAAAGAATATAGCCATCATCAACGTCAAGCCGTTCAGAGAAGAGGTTTATGATTTAGCCAAGAAACTCCAAGAAATTGACGTTATCAGCGAAGTGATTGTTGCTGACAAACCATTGATATTGACTATCGTTGCTAACCCCTCGATATATCGCGTCGATGAGTCGAGGTTTTGGATAGTCGAAGGAAAGCTGAAGCCGGAATTTGCGGTACCTATCAAGGTCGAATGGCATGAGTCTAAAAACAACAAATTGAGAACTTTTCACGTTGTGGAGGTGCGTGAATGGACGACTTACGAGACAGAGAAAGAAGAATACTGGGCGAACTACAACAGAAACTTGGATATAATTTCAAAGATCAAGTGCTCTTGTTCAATGCCCTCTGCCACTCGAGTTACGCTTACGAAGTAAACCAACTTGGAAGGGACATCAAAAACAACGAAAGGCTTGAATTCCTTGGAGACGCAGTCGTAGAACTCGTGGTGTGTGATATACTGTTCCAAAAATATCCAGAAGCTTCGGAAGGAGAGATGGCAAAAGTAAAGGGTGCCGTTGCCAGCGAAGAAGTGCTTACCGAAATTGCCAGCAGATACGAGTTGGGTAAGTACATCTTCCTTGGCAAAGGCGAAGAGAAAACGGGAGGTAGAACAAGAAGCAGTATCATTGCAGATACGTTCGAAGCTGTTTGCGCTGCAATCTACCTTGACGGCGGTCTTGACGCTGTCAAAAAAGTCTTTTCGAAAGATTTTGAGGGGTTTATTGAAATCTTCCTCTCTGGGCAGCGGATATTCGACTATAAAACCGCACTGCAGGAAATTACGCAGGAGAGGTATAGGGAATTGCCTGAATACCGCACGGTTAAGGTTGATGACAACGGAAAGTTCATGGTTGAGCTCTACTTACAGGGCAAAAAAGTGGCAACAGGTACTGGCTCTTCAAAAAAGGATGCGGAAAAGGACGCAGCAAGAAAGGCATACGATTATTTAACAACAAGCTCTGAATAGATTTCTTGAGTTTAAAAATTGGAGGGAACGGTATCGACGTAGAATTATTCCTCCGAACTTATGAAGATTATCTAAAGCACGTGAGAAGAGGTTCAGAAAACACGGTAAAGGCGTATATGAAAGATATCAGGCGGTTTTTGGAATACGTTGGAAAACCGCCACGTGATATAGAGAGAGCAGATGTGGAAAAGTTCATAAAGGCTCTGTCGAAAGGTGAGATAACCGGCAGTGCTGTGACCGAGACCACTGTGTCGAGATATATCTCTTCACTCAAAGGGCTCTTTGATTATCTTGAATTGATAGGCTCTATCGACGAGAATCCTATGGAACGTGTGCGACACCCACGGCTTAGAAAGAAGATACCAAGCTTTCTGACGTTAGAAGAAGTTAAAAATTTGCTGAATGCGTACGACGAAGAGAAAAAACTCAAGTACAAGACTATACTTTCGATGCTTTATTTCTGTGGGCTCCGAGTGAGTGAACTGTGTAATCTACGGACCGAAGATGTTTCTTTCTACCCTGCGTACGTTAAAGTCGTGATGGGAAAGGGAAATAAAGACAGGATAGTTCCAATAAGCGATAATATCCTTCCGCTCTTAGAAAAATACGTTGAAAGGTACAAGCCAAGGATTTATTTCTTCGAAAACAATGGAAGGCAAGTGCATCCTTCAACTGTTTTCAGAATAGTCAAGAGAGCCGCACAGAAAGCTGGAATAACAAAACAGATACATCCACACACCTTAAGACATACTTTCGCAACGCACCTTGTGATGAACAATGTTAACGTCAAAGTCGTTCAAGAACTTTTGGGTCATACCAACCTAAGCACAACAAGCATCTATTTGCACGTTGCTGATAAAGAGAAGTTCGATGCGGTCAAGAAACTCGTCATTTAGAGCGTTGTACTTTAAGAAGCTCAGTAAAGCGAGGTAGGAATGTGGGGAAAGATGAAGATAAGAGTTTATTAACTCAGGGACAAATTTCAAACAGTGATGATACTCGCAATAAGGAAAAGTTCATAAATGAATTGGAAAAATTGCTCGGTTCTAATTTTTCTGCCCAAGAGCGAGAGAAGATATCTCGTGCTTTTGATATGGCAAAAGTTGCATACGACGGGCTTTACAGAAAGTCAGGCGAGCCGTTTATCACTCACCCTATGGAAGTTGCAAAAATCGTAGCATCTCTCAAATTAGATGCGGATAGCATAATCGCTGCTCTGTTGCACGATGCGATCGAAGACAGCGAAGGAAGGGTCACATACGAAATGATAGAAAAACAGTTTGGAAAGGAAATCGCACTGATTGTCGATGGAGTGACGAAAGTCAGTAGGATCAACGCACCTGTTGGAAATGTTGAACAGAAGAAAAAACTCGAGACTATTCAGAAGATGCTCTTTGCAATGGCTGAAGACGTTCGAGTGATATTCGTGAAACTCGCTGACAGGCTACACAATATGCGTACTATTGAGTTTGTAGAAGATGCCGAAAAGAAACGTTACAAAGCTTTGGAAACACTGGAAGTATATGCCCCGATTGCCCATAAGCTCGGTATTAATATCATAAAATCTGAGCTTGAAGACCTATGCTTCAAGGTATTGCACTACGATGAATACCAGAAGATAAAGCAGCTCGTTGCGCAAAAAAGGACAGAACGAGAAGAGAGGTTAAAAACTTACGTACAGCAATTAACATCTGCGTTCCAAGAACACAATATCGATGCCAAAGTAGAAGGTAGATACAAGCATTATTACAGCATATGGAAAAAGATGATCCAGAAAGGCAAGGATTTTAACGAGCTGTACGATTTGATAGGTCTGAGGGCTATAGTGCCTGATGTCACAACGTGTTACACAGCAGTAGGTATCGTCCACAACCTCTGGGTACCACTTCCCGGACGTTTTAAGGACTACATAGCTGCGCCAAAATCGAACGGGTACAGGTCAATCCATACGACTGTTATTACGCAGTTCGGTGAACCGATTGAGATACAAATCAGAGACAAAAATATGCACGAAGAGGCGGAATACGGTCTCATAGCTCACTGGGCGTATAAGAGCGGGGAAGGCGTTGTAGATATAAAGCAGAAATGGTTGTTGAGGCTTACAGAATGGCGAAAAGAACTTTCGCAAGGTTACGCGAGCGTTGACGATTTAAAGAAAGAGCTCCAAATGTCAGAGGTTTTTGTCTTGACACCGAAAGGCGAGATTATCCACCTTCCGTACGGCGCAACTCCCATTGACTTTGCTTATGCGGTCCATACAGAAGTGGGACACCACTATGCCGGAGCGAAGGTAAATGGCAAAATCGTGCCTATCGATTACCAGTTAAACAATGGGGACGTTGTGGAGATAATAGTAAACAAATCGTCCCCAGGTCCAAGCCTCGACTGGCTGAAATATGCAAAAAGTCCAAGAACAAAGGCTAAGATAAAGAGATTTTTCAAAGAAAAGGAAAGAGAACAGCTCATCGAACGCGGTAAGGATGTGCTTAGAAGGGTTGCAAAAAGATTAAATGTCGCCATCGAAGAGCTCTTGGAAAGACCAGAGATTAAGAAATATCTCTCGGCACACCAGATCGATGAAGAGGAATTCATAACAAGGCTCGGCGACAAGACCTTAACGCAAGATGAATTGTTAACGCTACTTGGATATAGAGAACCTCAGAAAAAGAAAGAAGTCAAGCACAAGAAAAAATCGCCCGCTTCGCTGGTCATTGTCGATGGACTTGACGGTCTCGAGACACTCTTTGCAAAGTGTTGTAATCCGATACCGGGTGATAGGATTGTTGGAGTTACAAGCAAGAGAGGCTTGGTCATACACCGTTCGAATTGCCAGAACGTTTTGTCTCTCGGTTCTGACAGGAAATTTCCTGCCGTCTGGAGATCAGATGTCACTGCGCAATTTGGAGTATTGATGAAACTCGAGCTTGATAAGAAAGAGAGAGTGCCGGAAATACTTTCAAAGACAATGGAGAAGAAGATAGAAATAAAGAACTTTAAATTCGAAAATATCCAGGATGATTTTGTTATTGTTTCGCTTAGTGTAACAGTTTCTTCTTTGGAAGAATTGGAAGAAATCATGACTTACTTCAAATCATTCCCAGGTGTTAGAAAGGTGGTACGCGGCTGAGATGAGGGCAGTTGTTCAAAGAGTTACAAAAGCAAGCGTCAGTGTCGATAATCAGATAGTCGGCAAAATATCAAGTGGAATCGTCGTTCTGCTCGGCGTTGGAAAGGACGACACGCTCGAAGATGCAAAATATCTTGCCGAAAAGATTGTTAACCTGAGAATTTTCGACGATGGAGAGGGCAAGATGAACTTGTCTTTGCTCGATGTTAAAGGTGAAGCCTTAGTTATCTCTCAGTTCACGCTCTACGGAGATTGCAGGAGAGGAAGAAGGCCTTCCTATTCTGACAGCGCTCCCCCGGATATCGCCAATGAATTGTATGAGAAGTTTGTAGAATTGGTTAGAGGCTATAACGTACGCGTCGAGACGGGAATATTCGCTGCTCACATGCTCGTGGAGATACACAACGACGGACCTGTGACTCTGCTTTTAGATTCTAAAAAGGTATTCTAAGGTATCTTGAGGACTGGTTGTAAATGGAAAAAAATAGGTATATTTTGAAAAACGATACTCCAAGTTGCCACCTGTTGCATGTTTGCTGTGCTCCAGATTTGGTTATCTCATACCTTGCCGGAGCGCGTGGAGATGTTTTTTTCTACAATCCGAACATACACCCAAGGTCTGAATACGAAAAGAGGTACAAGGAAGTTCTGAGGGTTGCGGAATTTTTCGAAATGAATGTTGTAGAGGTCCCATACGACCCTGAGACGTTTTTTGAGAAAACAAAAGGATTAGAAAGCGAGCCAGAAGGCAGAAAACGTTGTGAAATCTGCATAAGGATGCGACTTGAAAAAACTTTAGAATTTGCTAAAGAAAATGGATACAGGTCCTTTTCGACAACGCTCACAGCTTCACCTAAGAAGTCGGTAGAGATGATTAATAACGCCGGTATTAATGTATCGAGATACAACCTTGTTCAATATATTCCAAATGTTTACAGAAGAAGTCCCTTATACAACCTATCTCAAAAACTCATAAAACAACTCGGAATTTACAGGCAGAACTACTGTGGATGCGTTTTTTCAGTAAGAAATGAGGATAAAGAAAAGGGTGAAGAAATTAGATGAGACTGTATTACTCAATTGACGAAATGGAAAGTGAAAAGAAATTGTACGGAAGCATCGCCTTGTCAACAAAAGTAAAAGTCGATTTCACGTTCCAGAGTCAGAAGTACACGCTTATTCCATATACAGTAGGTGACGTAACGGTTTTGGTCGAAATATCGGACGAAAAAGAAGTTTTCGACTTGCTTCTCGAGGAATATATCAAGAATTCATTACTCAACACATTTATTTATCCAGATGAAATAAAAGAAATATCGAAGCATTTTAAGACTGAATTGAAAAGTTTTAAGATTTTAGTGGTAAAATATAACTCGGTTGAAGAGAAGGAATTTTCTAGATACTCGCTTTCTAACATCACATTCGGGGTTGTTGCGTACAACGGTTTAGATATACATTTAATCCCGAGCAATGTGAAGGTAAGAGAAAAGGAAGGTTATTGTGTATCGGATGTTGTAGTAACTTCTGAAGAAGGTATAAGGCAGGCTTTGTTACTCGCTAAATGGTTTGGGAAAGGCACTTACACGGACCTGCCGAAACTTGCGTACGAGGGTGGAAAATACGATGAAATGGTGAAATGGAAAGATTTTATTAAGTATATATTGGTTTCAAATTTCGATAATGAGTACCTCGGTGGTATAATAAAAAAGCTAAACGAGTTTCGAAAAGAGACATATTTCAATCCTTTGAATAAGATAGAAATGATAGCACTTGGCATAATTCTGATGAAGTTAGGAGGAGGATACATTGAATCAGATAGTTACGATATCATTTAGCGCATTAACTGAGAATATTAAACTGGCAAGAGTTGTAATACACACATTTCTATCATTCAGAAATGTTTTTGATAAAGATATATTCGATACCGAGTTGGCAATAAACGAGGCTATTGCGAATATCATACAGCACACGTACAAAGGTGAGCCCAAGTATATAATAATGACGATGAACTGGATGGAACCAGACACTCTCGAAGTACTTTTGCGAGATTTCGGTCCTAAGGTTGATCCTTCAAAAATCAAATCTCGCGATTTGAACGACATACGCCCCGGCGGATTGGGTGTTTATATAATTCAGAGAATTTTTGAGGTTATGGAATTCAGAGACGTTGAGGAAGGCAATTTGCTTTATCTGAAACGTTCATTTTTAATTCCACCAAAGAAGGAAGAGCATACCTGATGATGAAATGAGGAGGAAATAGTGTGAGCTGGTTTTTAGGTCTTATTAAAAATCCATCGTTTATGTCCGCCTTTTTCGGCTTTTTCTCCGCTCAGCTTGTAAAGGTATTTATATACAAAGATATCCGAGTGTTTGGAAGATACGGTGGAATGCCGAGTGCTCACGTCGCAACAACATCAGCGCTCGCATGGGCCGTCGGATATCAAACGGGGTTCAACTCACCGATGACAGCGATAGCTGCCATTTTTTTAGCTATTACAACTGCTGATGCTGTCGGACTGAGACGAAACGTTGATCCAAATAAAGGGCACACACTGATGGAAGTTATCTATGGTTTTCTACTTGGTTGGGTAGTTGCGCTCTTAACTGCAAAGCTATACAAGATATAAATGTGCAACATGCAAAATTCTAATTAGACGCGGAGGTGTGGTTTTGTCAAAGAGTTCTGTCAGAAAGCCAGTTTTAGTGGCGGTTGTACTATTCGTTCTATTCGGAGCTTCGATACTTTTTGCGCAATTAGTCGAAATCCAGACTCCAGACTGGTTTAAGGAACACGTTCAGAAAAGAAGAAAAAGCGTTGGTCAACAGACCACCCAGGAATTTGTTGACGACCTTTGGAGGGTGATTTACACAGTAAGCATGAAATACGAGCTTCCACCCACATATATCGCAGTAGTAATCGCAGTTGAGAGCAACTTCACGAATGCAAAAGGCGCAGGTGGAGTGCTTGGAATGATGCAGATTCTTCCTTCGACAGCTCAAAGCATCGCAAAATTACTAAAACTCGACGTACCAAAAAACGGCTGGAACGAATTGCTTAACAACTATGAGTTAAATATAACTTATGGAACAGCATACCTTTCATACCTTTTCAAAAAGCACGGTTCACTGCAAAAAGCGTTGGAGTACTACAACAATGGCAAAAATAAAGTCATATACGCGCAGACAATAATGAAACAGTACAGCTTCTACGCAGTACAGCTTCTACGATACACTTCATACAAGTGAGATGAAACAGAAAGCAGAACAAAATCTGGCAAGTGCAAGTGTAACTCAGAGCGCTGAGCAATCAGCGACATCAACATCAACAATGCTTGAAGCAACAAGTTTAGAAATAACAAAAGAAGGTTCTTCAACAATAGCCTCAACAAATCCGGGCCCAAGTACTGTCAACGATATTCCTGTTATTGTTCCACCATCGATACCGCCGTTGTTTGGAACGAAATGATTCTCAAATCGAGGTGCAAATTATGGAAAACAAAGCAATAATGAAGATCAATAAAATAAATTTCGAATACCCAACTTTCGAACTTAAAGATATCTCTTTCGACGTGCCGAAAGGTTCATTCTTTGGTATTATAGGTCCTAACGGTTCTGGCAAAACCACGCTTCTATCACTAATAATGAAGTTTCTTAAGCCAAAATCAGGGAAGATACTTGTAAATGGACTGGACATTTCTAAGTTATCTCACAGAAAAGTTGCACAATTGATAGCTTACATTGCACAAGATTTCAACCCAGCTTACGATTTTACCGTTGAGGAAATCGTCGAAATGGGAGGTATTGCCCACGGTTCGTTTTTCGAATCCGCAGTGGATGAAGAAAAGATAACAAGCGCATTGAGCACTGTTGACTTGCTTGACTACAGGAAACGCATATTCTCCACGCTGAGCGGTGGACAGCAAAGGCGAGTATTAATTGCCCGTGCTATATATCAAGATACTCCCATCATCTTAGCCGATGAGCTTGTTAATCATCTCGATATAGGTCAGTCTGTTAGGGTTCTTGATTACCTCAAAAAGCTAACCGAAAACGGTAAAACTGTCGTCGGCACGTTTCACGACATTCCTTTAGCCGTGAAGTACTGTGATTACATAGTCGTTATGAAAGATGGGAAAATAGTGAGTATGGGTAGACCAGCTGAAGTGATAACCGAAAAACTGCTGAGCGAGGTTTACAATATATCACTTAAGGTCATATCAAACCCTGTCCCTAATGTGAATTATCCATTGATAATTATTTGAAAAATTAATTCATTCACATGTCACAAAAGTCACTTTTTGTTAACGTTGACTTTCTGCACTGCTTTATGGTAAGATAAGGTTGTAGACCTTTAAACTCGTCCAGAGAGGCGAGAAAGGAGGAGAAAAGATGGAAAAAGATGCTATTTTTGTTGATTCCCAGCCTGTTTCTTCAGATTCTGTAGCTATCTCATCCTTGCCCACCTCAAAGAAGTTCGTTCTAAGTTTACAGCATTTCGTAGCCATGTTCGGTGCCACGGTTTTAGTTCCGCTCTTAACTGGATTAGACCCTCTTGTAGCACTCTTCACAGCAGGTTTAGGAACTCTTCTTTTCCACTCCATCACAGGCGGTATCGTCCCTGTCTTCTTAGGTTCAAGTTTCGCATTTATCGCACCTATAATTCTCGTTAAGGAAAAGTACGGAGACATTAGGTACTCACTCGGTGGAATTGTCGTAGCTGGGACGGTTTATCTGGTATTCTCTCTAATAGTAAAACTTGTTGGAACGAACGTGATTAAGAAACTCTTCCCGCCGGTAGTAACAGGTCCGATGATAATGGTAATCGGCCTCGGTCTAAGCCCAGTAGCAGTCAATATGGCTTCTTCAAATTGGTCCATCGCCTTCGTCGTAATCCTAACAGTCATAGCGTCTGCCACGATTTTCAAAGGTTTCTTCTCACTAATTCCTGTTCTGATGGGTGTTCTTGTAGGTTACATCACCTCTGCACTCTCCGGTATAGTTGATTACACACCTATAACATCCTCTGCCTGGTTCTCAGTTCCCAACTTCATTTTCCCAAAGTTTGATATAGGCGCAATAAGCTTGATAGCACCCGTTGCTTTCGTAACCGTTATGGAGCACATAGGCGATATCACAACAAACGGCGCAGTCGTTGGCAAGAACTTCTTCGAAAAGCCTGGAATCCACAGAACGCTCCTCGGCGACGGACTTGCAACCATGATGGCTGCATTCCTCGGTGGGCCCGCTAACACAACATACAGTGAAAATACGGGTGTTTTAGCAATAACAAAAGTGTATGATCCTTCAATACTGCGCGGTGCTGCTCTTCTTGCAATGCTCGTTGCGTTCTTCTCTAAATTCGGTGCAGTTCTTCAAACGATTCCAACAGCAGTCATAGGTGGCGTGAGCCTCATACTCTTCGGTATGATCGCATCAATTGGTGTGAGAACCCTTGTTGAAGCAAAGGTCGATTTCGCCAAGTCAAGGAACCTCATAATAGCAGCACTCATACTGACTTTGGGAATAGGCGGAGCAAGCGTTAAAATTGGAAACGTTGAGCTCAAAGGTATGGCATTGGCTGCCATAGTTGGAATAATCGCAAATCTGCTCATACCTGAAAAATTGGAAAAATAATAGAATATAGAATAATGTAGAGATAACCGCATAGAGCCGTGGGGGATTTTTATTCAGAAGAATAAAGAAAAATTTGGTTACTCGAGGGGTTAGGTATGATGAAGACTCTTGGAATTATAGGTGGCGGACAGCTCGGAAAGATGTTGGCATTGAAAGCTAAACAGATGGATCTAAGGGTCGTTGCCCTCGACAAAGACCCAAGCTGTCCGATAGCTTCGTTATGTGATGAATTGATCGTTGGGGATCTGTACGATTCAGAAAAACTTCTCGAACTTGCGAAAAAGTCTGATGTTGTGACGTACGAAATTGAACATACAAGCACGGATGCTCTGAAACGTCTTAAATCAGCTGGATTCAATATAAAACCTTCACCTGAGTTGTTATCACTTATAAACGATAAATACGCACAGAAAACGCACCTTGTTAACAACGGCATACCGACATCGAGGATATTAGGAACAGACGAGGAAATTAAGAAAGACGAGATAGAGAAGTATCTTCCCGTGGTACAAAAATCAAGAAGTGGGGGATACGATGGTAGAGGGGTCGCTGTTTTAAGAGATGTTAGTGACAAGAGAAATATTCTGAGCTCTCCTTCTTACTATGAAGAATACGTGGAAATCGAAAAAGAACTCTCTGTCTTGCTGGTACGCTCCGAATCAGGTGAGATAGCAATCTATCCAATTGTGGAAATGGTCTTCAATAAATCGTCCAACATATTGGACATGCTAATATCACCAGCAAGGATTCCAGATGAGACAGCACAAGAAGCTAAAGAAATTGCATTAAGGGCTTTGGAATCTATTATACCTTTCGGAGCCGTGGGGGTTTTCGCAATTGAGATGTTTTTAACAAAAAACGGCGAGATTTTGGTAAACGAAATAGCGCCCAGGGTTCACAACTCAGGACACCACACAATAGAATCATGCTACACGAGCCAATTCGAACAACATATCCGCGCTATCTTAAACCTACCTCTCGGACTAACTACACAACATTCCCATGCTGTCATGATAAACCTACTCGGCGAACCTGGCTACAAAGGTACTCCAAAAATCATAGGGGTTGAAGAGGTATTCAAAACACCCGGCGCTTATCTACATTTGTACGGTAAGAGATTAACTGCACCATTCAGAAAGATGGGACATATAACCATTGTTGATAAAGATATCAATTCAGCAATAGAGAAGGCGAAGTTTTTAAAAAACAGGGTTAAGATTATTTCGGAATCTTGAATGCTTGCCTTTTTAGGAGGTTAGTACATGGAAAAGCCTATTGTTGGTATAATAATGGGAAGTGATTCTGACTTGAATATAATGAAAGATGCAGCAGAAGTGCTTGAAGAATTCGGTGTACCATATGAGCTGACTATCGTCTCTGCACACAGAACCCCTGAGAGGATGTTCGAATACGCCCGTACAGCCCATGCACGCGGTATAGAAGTTATAATCGCTGGTGCTGGCGGAGCGGCACACCTTCCCGGTATGACCGCTTCTATTACTCCCCTACCTGTAATAGGCGTTCCTATAAAATCATCAAGCCTCGAAGGTCTCGATTCACTACTTTCAATAGTTCAGATGCCCAAAGGCGTCCCTGTCGCCACGGTTGCGATAAACAACGCAAAAAATGCCGGTTTACTCGCTGTCTCAATACTCTCTGTGAAATATCCAGAACTTAGAGAAAAGCTCATCAAATATAAAGAAGATATGCGACGTGACGTTATCAAGAAGGCACAAGATTTGGAAGATATGGGTTATGCCGAATATCTAAAAAGTAAAGAAAGTAAAGAATGAAAAGGGAGTGAAAAAATGGGGGGCGTAGGATTCCTTTACGAAGGTAAAACAAAAATCGTCGAGGCAATAGACGATGATAGCGTTATTTTAACATTTAAGGACGACATCACAGCGGGCGATGGTGCAAAGCACGATGTGATGCAAAAAAAAGGGCAGATGTGTTCTGAGATAACATCGAGGCTCATGCACTATCTCAACACGAAAGGTGTCTACACGATGTTCATGAACTATGTCCCACCAAATAAAATACGCGCGAGAAAGCTCAAGATGATACCACTTGAAGTTATCGTAAGGTTCAAAAAGGCAGGTTCATTTGTAAGAAGATACGGCGGACAAGAAGGAGAAGATTTGCAATCTCCGCTTGTTGAGTTCACATACAAAAGTGATGTCATGCATGACCCACTTATGTGTATCGAACACCTCGAAGTGCTTGGCATCGTAGATAGAAACACTGCACTGAAAGTCATAGAATCTGCAAAAGAATCTGCAAAACTTCTTAAAGAGTTTTTCGAAATCCACAACTTTGAGCTGTGGGATATAAAGTTCGAGTATGGGACGGACAGCGAAGGGAACATCTGCCTTGGAGATGAGATTTCACCGGATACTATGAGGTTGAGAAAAGCGGGCGAGATATTCGACAAAGATATATATAGAAGGGATCTTGGAAATCCTATGGAAAAATACGAGGTGGTGTTGGGAGTATGCCAAAGTATTCTTTTGTGATAGATATCCAGTACAAAAGTAACGTAAGAGACCCGAGAGGCGAAACTATCAAGAGGGTTTTGAACGATGAACATAACATCCCGGTTTCGACTCTTCGGCTCGGGAAATCTATACATTTGGAGATCGAGGCTGAAAATGAAAATGAAGCGCAGGTACTCGTTGAAAGAGCGTGTAAAGAATTGCTTGTTAACCCTGTGACTGAAACGTATGAGGTGAAACTCAAATGAAAATAAACGCTCCAAAAGCACAGGTTGTAGTCTATCCGGGTAGCAACTGTGATAGAGACGCTCTTTGGGCGTGTAAATACGTAGGTTTCGAGACAGAGTTTGTAGATGTTCATTCAGATATAGATGCCGACTTGCTCGTCTTACCCGGTGGCTTTTCGTATGGCGATTATCTGCGAGTTGGTGCTGTCGCCGCAAGAGAACCTATCTCCCAAAAGATAAAGGATTTCATTAGCCGTGGGGGGCTTGTCATTGGTATCTGCAACGGTTTCCAGATTCTTGTCGAGATGGGGCTTCTTCCTGGAGCTCTTTTACAAAACAGCAATGGAAGGTTCATATGCAGAACCGTTGAGCTCGAAGTCATAGACAACGAAACGCCTTTTACGAGATATTATTTGAAAGGTGAAAAGATAAGACTACCTATCGCACATGGGTTTGGCAGGTTCGTTAAGACTGAGGAAATTAACACAACGCTTAAATACACTGAAGATGTGAACGGTAGCGATGAATTTATAGCAGGTATAACAAACGAGCAAAAGAATGTATTCAGCTTAATGCCACATCCGGAAAGAGCGATTGAAAAGATTCTGGGGTCTGACGACGGTCTTAGAGTATTCCTATCGGTGTATAACTACATAAAAAACAAGAAATAATGCTTACTTAGGTGGTGTAGGAAATGAAATACCTCGAGATTCTTGAATCCAAACTTGGCAGGAAAGCAACGAGAGAAGAAATAGAAGCATTCACCGTAATGTGGAGCGAACATTGCGGCTATTCACATACAAGAGGGTACATAAGGAAATTACCAAAAGCAGGCAAAGGCGGGAACGCAGGTGTTGTGCCACTCGATGATTATCACTTTCTCGCATTCAAAGTAGAGAGCCACAACCACCCGAGTGCTATAGAACCATTTAACGGTGCAGCAACCGGTGTTGGTGGCATTATCAGGGATGTGCTTGCGATGGGGGCACGTCCAACCGCTATTTTAGACTCGCTCCATATGGATAGAATCGTAGACGGGATAATCGAAGGGATTTCTGATTATGGAAATTCAATTGGAGTTCCGACAGTAGGCGGCGAACTGCGCATCTCAAATTTTTACAAACACAATCCTCTTGTGAATGTCATGGCTGTTGGAGTCGGTAGGAACGAGCACTTAATAGAATCGAAAGCATCTCGCCCTGGGCAAGTTATCGTCATATTCGGTGGAGCAACGGGTAGAGACGGTATACATGGTGCTTCGTTCGCTTCTGAGGATTTAACAGGTGAGAAGGCAAATAAATTGTCTATCCAAGTTGGAGATCCATTTGCCGAAAAGCTCTTAATCGAAGCATTCCTAGAAATGGTTGAAAAGGATTTGGTTGAGGGAGCTCAGGATCTTGGTGCAGGCGGTGTTCTTTCAGCGACAAGCGAACTTGTTGCACGAGGTGGTCTTGGCGCTATAGTGCACCTTGATAAAGTGCCTTTAAGAGAACCGGATATGTTACCGATAGAGATTCTCATAAGTGAAAGCCAAGAACGTATGGCTGTTGTAACTTCGCCAGAAAAAGCACAGAAAGTTTTGGAAATTGCAAGAAAACATTTACTCTTTGGAGAAATAGTAGCAGAAGTCACCGATAGTGGTCGTTATCTAGCAAAATATAAAGATGAAACTGTGCTCGATGTACCAGCTTCACTACTTGAGGAATCACCCGAAGAGCCGATATACGAATACACCCCTTCCGAAATGCCGAAATTCAAATGGCTCAGATTTAAAGAAGTCGATGCACATGATGTTTTTGAGAGATACGACTACATGGTAGGCACAGATACGATATTGCCACCCGGCTTAGGACCAGCTGTCATGAGAGTTAAAGACTACTCCAATATGAAGTCATCTGTGGGATATTCTCTGGCTATACACAGTCGAGCAGATATTAGCACACAGAGTCCATACTGGGGAGCTTACATAACTGTCCTCGAAGCGATAAGGAAAACACTATCAGTTGGTGGAGAACCAATAGCGATAACAGATGGTATAAATTATGCAGATCCTGACGTAGAGCCGATGGGATTAGCCGCACAGATGAGGGGCTTGAAAGATGTTTGTGAAGCTTTCAACGTACCTGTTGCATCGGGTAACGCCTCTCTTTACAACACGTACAAGGGAAAAGGCATCCCGCCAACTCTCGTTGTTGGAATGGTTGGGAAAGTGGGAAATATGAATATTCCCAGACCCAAGAAAGGACCTATTTACGCTGTCGGATACCACGATTTTGAATTAGGCAGAGAAAAGCATTTCCAAGATGAAATAAAAAACATTTCAAGGCAGGGCTTATTCATTGTTTCAATGCACGATTTCAGCAGAAATGAAACTTTGAGGTCTGCTCTGAGAAAACTTGGATACAACCTGAAATTATCAGTTCCAAGGACCGAACCGATCCACCAAATGATTCTCGTTTTTGGAGAACCGAAAACAGCCCTTCCTGTTAAGAGAATAGGATTTTGTTATTGATACTCATTTAGACTTATTAATGGTAGTTAATAAATAGCGGTACCAGGGAAGGTACCGCTATAATTTTCGATAATAATTTTTCTGTTGCCTTTTTTTGTAACTTGTGTAGTATAATTTCAATAGATTGCTATTCTTCTAAAGAAGGGGGGAAGTTGTATGAAGTGGTATTTAAAGATAACTCTTGCGGTCTTTCTGAGCTTAATCATGACAGTTACTTTTGCTGAAGGAACAACAGAACACACCCATGCAGAAGGTGAAGAGTGTACTTGCGAAGTTCTAGATAGCAGGGAGATTGACGTATCTCAAGAACAGCCAGATATACTCCTCGACACACATGAAGAGTTGTATCAGAAAATTTCAGAGTTGGAGGAATTAGTGGCACTGCTTTACGAACTGGCAGATGCAAAGTTATCAGTGGATGACTTTTATGGGTTTTCAGATTTTACAGAAGAACGACTGAACGAACTTGAGGCAAAGGTTTTGAATATCGAAAGCCTTTCTGCAAATCTTGAAGATGTATTCGTAACCCTTGATATTCACGATGGGGATATTTTGAAAATTTATGATCTTGTTGGAACACTGTCTGATAAATTGTTGAACATTGAAGATGCGATAGCAGATAAAGAAAAAGTATTCGAAGAACTCGAAACGCTCAGTTTGCGCATAGACATGCATGACCAAGATATAGTGAATATTTTCGACGTTCTCTCTACAAAGGCCGATGCAACGCAAGTTGAAGAACTCGCATCTAAAATTGAAACGTTGGAACTTATCAAAGAGTTTGATTTTACGGCTATGATTGGTCGTATAGCCCTTCTCGAAGAGTATACAAACATAATATACGAGATTGTAGGCAGTAAACCATCATTTGAAGATGTGGAAGATATGTTAGCACCTCTTAAGACTGAGGGTATGAATTCACTAAGTGACAGGATGGATTTGCTTGAAGAATATGTAAACATGGTATACGATGCTACAAGCGAAAAACCATCTGTCGAAGAAGTACAAGACATGATATCGCCACTAAAAGACGATATCGCTGACCTGTCATCAAAGCTGTCCGCACTTTCCACAAAGTTCAACTCGCAAGAGATAGATATCTTGAAACTGTACAATTCAGTTTCGAAACTCGCAGAAGAAGTACAAAAGCTCGCAGGGAAAGTATCGCTCTTAGAAACGATGATACGCGACTTGAATCAAAGAGTTGGCAAGTGAAACTTTAAAATAAGAATAGAAAGGGGCGGTTACCCGCCCCTTTATTTTTTAGTATTTTGTATTAATTTCGTCCCATAAACTCTTTATTTCCTCAGAATTTTCTCTTAAAATCTCGAGCAATCTCGGATCAAAATGCACTGGTCTCGTCCTTCCATCTCCCTCCAAGATTATCTTCACCGCCTCTTCGTGCGATAACGCCTTTTTGTACGGTCTTTCTGATCTCAATGCATCGTATACATCAACTAACGCCACTATCCTCGCTTCTATCGGTATCTCTTCGCCCTTCAGCCCTTCCACATATCCAGTACCATCCCACTTTTCATGGTGGTATTTCGCTATCTTCCTAGCCACCTCAAAATACTTTGAATCTCCAAGCAGCTTAGCTCCGTGCTCTACATGGTGTTTTATCGTCTCGAATTCTTCGTCTGTTAATTTGCCTGGCTTAGTCAATATCTCCTTCGGCACTAAAATTTTCCCTATATCATGCAATGGTGCAAATATTCTTATCTTTTCAACAAAATCCTTCTCTAACCCAAGCTTACCAGCAAAATATGCCGAAAGCTCCCCAACACGTTCGATGTGGTTTCCGGTGACTTCGTCATAGCTTTCTGCAATCATCGACAGTTGTCGAGCGAAAGAAAGGTACGAATCTTCTACTTCTTTTGAAAGGCTTTCCAGATTCACATATGCATCTTCGAGCTCTTCATTAGTAGCTTTTAATTCCTGCAAAGTTGCTGACAAATCCTCCGCCAAGTTTCCATATTCTCGAACCATCTCAGATATTTCAAGAACATTGCATGTTTCGTCAACAGGTGTGTACATATGGGTCCTCGAAAATTCTTTCATGGATGATACAATCGACTCAAACGGCAAAGAAAATTGATACGCTATCTTTCTCGCCACAAATTTTAAAAGGAGTATAACGAAAAGTGTTATTAATATCATGAGAACAAGCCCCACCAATACGGGTAATAAGAATGGTGTTAAATTAAAGCTGACGTGGAGTACAACCGGAGATATACTAATCTTCTCATCCTCGTACTTAGATATATCGGCAAATTCAATCCCAGTAAAACCTTTTCTAAAGTACCTCTTCCCGCTTCTTATTACATCCCAAACTATTTTTTCAACTTTGCTTAATGGTTCTTTATGATTTTCGATGGCGTAGACCTGCTTGATTTCACCTTCTTTGACGAATGAGTAAACGTGGAACTCTTTGACATCTAACGAATTCAGTATAATCTCTATGTGTTCGAAAAGATTCTCACCGAGCTTATCAGTCAGTGTTCCTACGTAGTAACCTTGAGGCAACTTGACGTATATGTACTTCAAAATCGTGTCTCCATAAACCACCATGCTTATATAGTGTTGATAATCATTCTTGAGATATTTTCTTATTTCATTTGGAACTTCGGAAGTTCTTTCGAAAATTATGCTTTCTACACCTTCGGGTGTCGAAATAGGGCAGCTGAAAAATTCACTCTCTGAAATCGAGAAATGACCTGTCATTATTTCTTCGTTTACAAATTCCTGAATACCTCGTGCAATTGCTAAGTTTCTCATTCGAGTAATTCTGTCAACTTCATCATCCACAATTCTCCAAGTATTTTTCTGCAAGTTGTCGAGTCTATCTCTGTACATCGACATTACAATCGCAGAAACTGAAATATAAGCAACAGTAAGTAAAGCAAGAGTGAGAACTACCATCTGAGTAAATCTCAATTCCAAGAACTGCCTTATTTTAATGCTTTCCTTCGGCTTTTTTCGGCTGAACATTCGTTTTTTCACCTCTTTTTAATAATTTAACGTGGTTTTTTCTTATATTATTTTAGCATATGGATTCTCGATTTGATTAAAAAATGACGAACCAAAATTTAAAAAAACAAAAACGCCACGGAAAAACCGTGGCGTTGAATGTAACTATTGGTCTGGGCGGTGGGACTTGAACCCACGACCACCAGATCCCGATTCTGGCGTTCTAGCCATCTGAACTACGCCCAGAGTTGTTTGTATTCTGTAAATTATTTTATCATAGAAATCCGTTTTATCAAGATGGACATATAATGAATCGTCATTTAATGATGGAATTTTTGTCTTTTGATTAATCTGCATAGTACCGTGATATAATATTAGTGTATCGCTTCTTAGATATTATGGTTTGCAAATACTGGAGGTGTTGACGTGCCACATTACAAGGTTCTGATAGTTGACGACTCCAAGACTGTCCATACTGAATTGAAATCAATTTTGAGTGAAATCAACTTTGAAAGCGAAGATCTTGAAATAGAGCAGGCGTATGGTTACGAAGACTTCCGAAAGATATTTGTACCGGAAAAGTACGCTCTTGTAATGACAGACTTAGTTATGGAAAAGGATGATTCAGGCATAGAAGTAATAAACCATATTAGACATATATGTAATGATTCAAGAACGAGAATTGTTCTCATGACGGCAAATCCTGAGAAGATTCCGCCCGATCTACTAACGAGAGATTACGATATCAACGCATACATAGACAAAAATAAAACAAGCGATTTTATGACCAAGCTTACAGTGATTTCAATGCTCAAAACTTACAAGGATGTTAATGATAAAATAAAAATGTACTGAAAGTGGAATATAAGGATGTACAAAATTGTACATTGATATGATATCCTTTCTCATAGTGAGGAGGGATATCAAATGCAGAACTTAACAGCACATTTAAACATGATAAGGGCGATGAAAATGAAACCTAACTTTTCAGAACTTGCAAGAATATATGGGATAGACAGAAGAACAGTAAAAAAGTATTATGAGGGTTATGAAGGAAAACCTAAGAATAGAAATAAACCAAGTAAATTGGACAAATACTATGATGAGATAAAATCAAAGCTTGCTATCAAAGGAGTTACAGTCAAGGGTGTTTATGAGTATTTAAAATCAAAAGATG
>NZ_FRDJ01000015.1 GCF_900143265.1 Fervidobacterium gondwanense DSM 13020
CAGGATACGAGAATAAGCAAACTCACCATACCTCAAATAGGACGAAGGAATGTGAGAGTGTGGAACAAACCAGGTGGGCATAAGAGGGTTAGTTTGAGGGAAAATGGTGGGGAAGTAGTTAAAAAAAATAATCTAAGAAGGAATAAAGCGACATAAAAATAATGAATTAATTCATTAAAGATAAAAAATTAAAATTATTAAGATTTTAGATAAACTCTTTTGGAAAAGAAAGGGAAGTAAGAATTTTTTGAAAAAATAAGAAAAAACGTATTTCAGGAGGCTAATCAAAAATATTTCTTTGAAGAGGGGAGAAACGCCGTAATCTCTGAGTTTTGATAACACGAAATCTCCGAATTCGTCATCGCCGATAGCACTACATAAACTTGTTTGAATGCCAAGCCTCTTCAGAGCAACAGAAACATTAGCAGCCTTCCCGCCGAGTGAGAAGGCTGTACTATTTGACACGTGATTACTATTTATATTTATTTCATCAACAGAGTAGAATATATCAACATTAACCTTACCTACGCAGCTAACAGTTAAGGGGCTCATTTCAGCTTTTCCAACTCTTTCGTCGCATCTTTTAGAGCTTCTTCGTGCGTCTTAACAAGCCATGGATGTGGTTGCATTGAGACAACTTTTTGGAACATTTCTTTCGCTTTCGTCTTGTCGCCTGTTTTTAAGTATAGATAACCAAGTTCGAGGTATATATTTGAGTAATTTGGCGTTAGCTTCAACGCTGCGTTCAACAATTCTTCGGACTTCTTGTAGTTATACAGTGGCCATGGAACGTCTCTGTATCTCATACCAGAAGCTATGTATGCAAATGTTTTGTAGAGCTTCTGCTCCTCATCATTCTCATTCAAAAGTTTAATCGCATTGTCTATGAATCTGTCGAAATCTCCGAGCATGAAAAGACTTTGAATGATGCCTTTGTACTGTGCAAGCCTTCCAATAGAGGCGCCGGCTATATATGATGCACGACCGTTTTTTGAATCAATCTTCAAAGCCATTTCGGCATAAGCTCTGGCTTTTTCATATGTCTTTTCTTTTTGCTTTTCGTCAACTCCCCAAAGGCCGTATTCAAGATACGCATCCGCAAGGATTGTCAGAAGTCTTGAATCTTTGTCGTATCCGGACGTACCTTCGATGGTCTTAATGACCGAAAGAATCTTTTCCCCATCTCTGTCTCTTCTTCCTTCGTAGAACAGCTTGTTCAACTGCTCAGAATCAGCGGCAAAAATCAGCGTAGAAACCAGTATCAAAAACGAAAAAAGTAAAAGAAAACGCTTTCTCATGTCCTACCCCTCCTTGGAAAGATTTGGTACAATTATTCTACCATAGATGTTATAATTTTCTTCCAGGATGAGTACTGTCAGAAATCAAAGGAGGTAAAACGATGGACAGTTCAAAAAACGGCAAGGATTTACGAATCCTGTTCCTCGGAACACCGGAATTTGCGGCGATTCATCTCGAATTCCTTTTAAAAAATGGGTACAACGTTGTCGCGGTCATATCCCAGGCTGACAAACCAAGAGGCAGGGGGCAGAAGCTACTTCCCACACCTGTTAAAGAAATTGCCCTGAAATACAACCTACCCGTATTCCAGCCGAAGAACTTAACAAAAGAAGGCATGGAGATAATCGAGCAGTTCAAACCGGACATCGGCATCGTCGTTGCTTACGGCAGGCTTTTGAAAAAGCCGTTTTTAGATGCTATACCATTTTACAACATCCACACCTCACTTCTTCCAAAATACCGTGGCGCAGCGCCTATGCAGAGGTGCTTGGAGAACGGGGAAAATGTGACTGGCGTTACGATATTCAAAATCTCAGAAGGCATGGACGACGGCGACATAGCGCTCCAAAGTGCTTTTGAAGTTGGGGAATGCGAAACCCTCGGAGAACTTTACGAAAAGATGACGATTTATGGGACAAAGCTTCTTGATGAGTTTTTGAAAAACTATCCTGTACCGCTAACGCCTCAAGACCACTCTCAGGCAACTTATGCATCGAAGATAGAAAAGGAAGATTTATACGTAGATTTCTCAAAGAGCGCAGAACAGGTGAGGAACAAAATCAGGTCATATGACCCGGTGCCTGGTGCGAAGGCAGTAATAAATGGTGTAGAAGTCAAATTGTACGGTGCGTGCGGGACAGAAAAAGATATAAAGACAGCAGAAATAGGGGAGATAATAAATATATCGAAAGAACTTGGTGGGTTGATAAAATGTGGAGAAAACGCCTTGTGGGTGAAATGCATTCAATTTCCAGGCAAGTCAAGAATCACGTTTGCTGATGCGAGAAATGGGGGTATGATTAAGGAAGGAATGTTGTTTCAAAGAACTGTGAAATTTGCTAAAGATGGCACGAGAGAGTAACTTTATGTTGGATTTTGGATGAAAATAACGTACGTTTAAAGATATATACCTTTATACTCTTGACTATGAAAAGAAAAATCTGGTATAATTTTTTGATGTAAATGTGACATGGGGGGCAATCCACATCTCACATAGAGGGGGGATTAAAGTGAAGAAGGCAGTATTTTTAACCACGTTCGTTGTGCTTTTGCTCATACTCACGCTCAGTGGGTGTGATACGGTAGCAAACCTTTTCAACAAGCCACCTGTTTGGAGTTCCATCCCGGATCAGATCGTCCTTAAGGGTCAGAGTGTTACAGTGGATCTGAAACAGTACGTCAGCGACCCTGATAACAACCTCGACCAAATCGTTTTGAAGACAACGGGTAAAGGTTCCATCTCGAACGGCGTTTATACGTGGACACCAACAGAAGTTGGTACATATGAGATTGAAGTTGAAGCTGTAGACAAGGCTGGAGCGAAGGCTTCAAAAGTATTTAAGGTTATTGTCCAACCATCAGGGCCTGTTTGGAGTTCCATCCCGGATCAGACCATTCTTAAGGGACAGACGGTTACAGTGGATTTGAAAGAGTACGTCAGCGATCCAGATAACAATATCGAACAAATAGTTTTAAAGACAACAGGAAAAGGTTCCATATCGAATGGTGTTTACACGTGGACGCCGACAGAAGCTGGGGAGTACGACATAGAAGTTGAGGCTATAGACGAAGCGGGTGACAAGGCTTCAATAGTCTTTAAAGTCATAGTTCAAGAGTCTGGAACACTTGTGGTGAACATTTCCCAATACAACTCCGGTCCAGTTGTAGAAGGTGCAAGAGTTGAAGTCAAAGACAGCGCAGGCAATCTCAGGGGCGTTGGATACAGTGACAGCAAAGGTATTGCCAGAGTGCTATTCAGGGCAGATGAAGAAAAGGAATATCTCAACGTATTTATATCAAAAGAAGGCCACGCCAGAACATCGATACTTGGAATGAGACTCTTAAGAGATCAGGAAGTCGAACTCACGACCACGCTTAGAAAAGCAACAGCAGCGCAAACAGCAACAGAGATTCCTATTGAGGTCGACGTTAAGCTTTACACAGACGCTACAAAAGCAGTTGAGATTGATCCAGCGACAGACATAACACTGAACAGCATTTACGTGAGTGTTGTTGCCACACCGGTTGAATTTGGTGGTGGAATAAATATTATCTACGCAAAAGTCGGCGGTGTTCCTGGAACAAGTTACTTTACAGCGCCAAGGTTGTATGTAGGGGTTTGGAACGAACTGGAAGGTTCATTGTCAGTATTAGAATTCGAAGGTGAAGTGCCTTTGATAGTTGATGTGTACGACCACAACGATAATAAGGTTGAGAAGATAATCTGGCTCAACATAGTGAGAACACCGGCAAGTAACGTTACACCTTACGTGGTACAGAGAAACACGACAGCTTATGCAACACAGTATGACCTTTACGCGTACACGAGAAGACAAGCAGTTCAATTCTATTCTGGACCAAAAGTCCCAGAGAATGTTAAGGGAATAGACGCATCGGGCAATGCATTTGAACTAGCAGGCGCACCAGATGACGATTCAAACCTCTGGATTGAAATCAGATGGAGGAGATGGTTCTCAACTTCTGGAGCTACAAAACCGAAAGCATACAGGGTTTACAGATCATTCGATGGCAAAAGCTGGACGCCGATAGCTACACTTCCAGAAACGTACTATTACTACAGAGACACCTCACCACTTCTTGAAGTTGGAAAGAAGACATGGTATGCAGTCTCGTCCGTTTACGATGGATTCGAATCAGATAAAACAGTTATTGGTCATATAACGCCGTTGCCACTTCTTAACATAGAAGTAGTGTCACCGACGAATGGCTCAACGAATGTTCCAAGGGATACAGTCTTCAAATGGAGATTCACAGGTTTAGAAGCATACGTACCCACTGATGATGAATTATCAACAACATCACTAACGTATACATATAGTATCTGGCTATACGATTACATCCAAAACGATGTGGCTTGGTATAGCTTGGGTTTAAAACCAAGTTCATTCTATCGATTCACAGCACCTGATCAAGAAGTTACGATTAAATTTAGTGATTATTATATAGTCAATAGAAATAATTCTGCACCATACTGGGTAGATTATGCATTACAAGATGCTTACGCATACGACAAGCTCCAGGCGAACAAGACCTACAACTGGACACTCAGACATGCATGGGCACAGAAGATTTACAATGGTTTGAGCTTGACGGATTCTAACCTGAAGTTTAAGACGATAGCCTATGCTATCCACGCGGATGACACAGGTGTGATCCTTGGTCCTAGTTTTGTTGTAAAACCGTCCGTGTTCTACACATTCACAACTGGAACGAATTGAGAAGGGGGGGATAGATGATGAGAAGACTGAGCAGTGTATTGTTGGTTGTTGCTTTAACGGTTGTTTTGCTCTTCGTTTTTGCATGTACGCCGCAGGTTAAGAATGGTTCAAACGTTGATAATAAACCAGCTGTAAATAAACCGATAAGCAAAGTAACGAATCAGCCAGTTCTCTTTGGCGAGCTCATTCCTGGCGAGTACTTCGAAGGAAAAGTGCTTGTTGGCTACGAAAACAGAGATGCAGCGCTCGAAGTAGTTAAGCTTTTGAATGGTAAGATAGTTGTAGACCTTCCACAGATTAAGATGATATCGGTAAAATTCAACGGTAAAGTCGCAGATGCGTATGCGAAGATTAAGGAAGCGAATATCAAAGGAATCAGGTACGTCGAACCGAGCTATAAGCGAGAACTCATTGAACCACTCCCAGTTAAGGGCGATATCGAAAAAGAATCGAATTTTGAGCCAAGAGTAACAAGCGCAACAAGTCCAAGGGGCAACGAAGAGTTCAGCAATCTCCTTTGGGGCGTTGAGGCAGTTGGCGCAACGGAGGTATGGAGCGAAGCTTCCGGTACAGATGTAATCGTTGCAGTTGTTGACAGTGGTGTCGACGGAACGCACCCTGACCTTGAAGGACAAGTAATAGAAGGTTACAGACCAGCATTTGATAAAGAACTTCCAGCTGGAACTGACTCGTCCTACGGTGGTGCGCATGGTACGCACGTTGCAGGAACGATCGCAGCGAAGAAAGACGGAAAAGGTATCGTCGGCGTAGCGCCGAATGCGAAGATAATGCCGATAGTAATATTCGATGATCCAGCACTTGTTGGCGGAAATGGATATGTCGGTGACGACTTCGTCGCAGCAGGTATCATCTGGGCTGTTGAAAATGGTGCAAAAGTCATGAACCACTCATGGGGTGGTTCTGGCTACAGCCACACTTTAAAGTACGCATTTGACTATGCTATGGACAACGGAGTTGTAATGGTTGCTTCCTCAGGTAATGATTACTCAAAAGTACAGCACAAATATCCTGGTGGTTATCCTGGTGTGATAAGGGTTGCGGCGATTGAGTACAACGGTGGACAATACAGAACAACTGGATTTTCAACAAAGGCTGATTCTGTCGTCATAGGTGGACCTGGTGTGAAGATACTCTCGACCGTTCCTCTTCCGGAAAGCCTTGGCTATGAAGGTGAAAGCGTCGTATCCGATGAAAACGAAGGTACATATGATTACTACGAAGGAACGTCAATGGCCGCACCGCATGTAACAGGTGTTGTTGTATTGCTGTTCCAAAAACATCCAAACGCAAAACCATGGCAGATAAGAAAGCTCATAGAGAGCACAGCGAAAGATATCGACAAACCAGGCTTTGACGAATACTCAGGATATGGTTTAGTGAACGTTAAGAGAGCATTTGCAAGTACACTGCCAACATCCGGCGGTGCAACGCTCGACATAGTCGTCACAGATGCATACGAAAGCTGGCGCGTTCCTTCCGTGTTCGTTACGCTCAAGAAGAAAATTGACGGTAGGTACTTTGCATACTACGCTAAGACGGACATCAACGGTATCGCTCACTTCCCAGCGATAGACACTGGCGAGTACGAAGTAATCATCGGTGGTCCGGATAGCTATGAAAGATGCGAGTCACCATACGGATTCATGGCTTACTACACTGCAATGAGAATGGAAGAAGAAAGGCAGATCAACGATACAATCAACTTGACGGCTGACGCAACGAAGACGTATAAATTCACCTCAGAGTTCAAAGTTAAGTTTGGCACGCCATACACTGGTGCTTCGCTTGTAGTGAAAAACCTCTTAACAGATGAAGTTGAAGAATTACCGTACAACACAAATGTGAAGAACCTATCGGAAAAGTCCGGATTGTTACAATTGTCAGTAAAATTGTCCGCACCTGCACCTGCTAATGCTACTCTCAACGGAACTGCTACGATAAACGGATACGATATTCCCGTGGTTGTTAACATAACAACAGGTGCGACGGAAGCGCTTGTAGTCGATTATTTAGGTGATTATTTTGGAACTATGTATTTAGTTCCTCCGATGCTTTGGTGGACAGTCTTCGGAAAGAACTAATAGCTAACATACGAAATTTCAACCCCGCGTCTGTTATAGACGCGGGGTTTTTTATGTAAAAAACCCCCACACCAAATCGGCGTGGGGGATAATGTTTTGTTCAATTACTCACAGGTATGGGGAGGGTGGGAACTATTTTTCATCACTCCATTGTTTTATTATTTCTTTGCGTTGTTACCTATTCTGAAATAGTTAAGGTTTTCATCGTGCTCTATTTTTTTGTACCTGTGCTCTGCTGCTTCAAACATTCTGCGGATTATCGCTTTTAAGTCGCTTTGAGAACCTATCTCTTCCACAACCTTTGCAAGTTCTCCTGTGAATTCGTATTTGAATTCCTTTTCGTCGAATTTTATCTCATCTGTGAATGACATCGGCACATCGGGATTGATTTTTCTGAGCAGTCTCAGGACATATTCGGCAAAGAATTCTTTCACGTCGCTCTTTCTTTTCGCCTCGGCAAGTTTTTCTCGGTACTCAGTCTCGAGCTCGTGCTCGTACTTGACGAAACTCAGCATCTTTTCCTTACTCTCCATATCCTTCCCCCCTAAGAGAAAGAGTTTTGGAAATATGAAATTATTAAAAAATCACCCAGTAGTAATTCTGTTTTTGCATTAATTTAGACACGCACTGGGTGAATTTCGTTCAATGATAACTCAATATCTGCCTAACATCGCTTAAATTCAATCATTTTTCATCTTTTTGTTTTTTACCGATGAGGTAGGCGTACCAGACAGCACCGAGGATTATGAGCAGTATGCTCACTACCTGCGCAGCCCTCAATCCGCCCGCCATGAGGCTGTCAATCCTTAGCGATTCTATCCAGAACCTTCCAAGCGAGTACATTATCAAATAGAGCGCCGTCGTTTCACCGTAGTATTTCTTCTTTTTTTCTATTACGAAATACAGAATGCAAAATACTGCGATGTTCCAAAGGCTTTCGTACAGAAATGTTGGATGGAAGAATCGTTCAACGTCATACCCCGGCATGCGCCTTTCAGGTGGGACGAACATGCCCCAGGGAAGTGTTGTTGGTCGTCCGTACGCTTCGTAGTTGAAGAAGTTCCCCCAGCGGCCTATGGCTTGGGCTAATGGCAGTACTGACGTGAACAAGTCCGTTGCTTGGAAGAACGAGAAGTACTTTTTGATTTTAGAATACACGAATATTGTTGCGAAGGCTGCGAAGATTCCGCCATGTATCGCAAGTCCGCCGTGCCAGATTTTCCAAATTTCAGAAGGGTATCTTGAATAGTAAGACCAGTTGAATGCGACATAATACGTTCTTGCACCGAGAATGCCGAAGATTATGCCCCAGAATAGTCCCTCGTCAAGATCTTCTGGCTTCAAGGCGTAAGGCAGTTTAAGACTCGAATCTCTCAGTCTCCTTCTTCCAAGAAAATAGCCAATTAATACGCCTGATGCTATGCACACGCTGTACCACCGAAGTTGGAACCTGCCGATTTTGAAGATGTAGTCTCTAACAATGATGTTTCCGGCGAATACTTCTTTAAGAAAGAAGAAAATAAAAACTGACGCAATGAGGAGTACTGTTGTTGCGATTAACTTTTTTCTCGCACTTTTCGCGAAAGTCTTTTCCACAAGCCTTCCCCCTCTATATTTTCTTTAGCCCTGCACAATTCTTAATAATGTTCAGTAATTTTCTCGTTGCCGTCTTCTCAAATCCTTTTCCCAGAGTTGTTGGTATACGTAGCTTTTCTTTGAAAGCGCTTCTTTTATTGGGTCGTCGAACGGTATATATCGCCAGAATATCTCTCTAACTTCTTTATCTACTTTCTGAATCCCCTGCACTTCTTTAGTTACCCATAGTATGTAGTCTTTCAAGAAGTATTCAATGGGTTGACCCTTTAATTTGTTTTCTTCGAGATATTTGTAGTATTCGCCAGTGAGGCCTTCTTCCATCCACCTTCCGAACGATAGTTCTTTTTCAAGCTTCCAGCGATACTCACCGAACGCTTGGTAGAAAGGCTCGATGCCTTTGCGGGAAAGTACAGGGATGACTATCCTCCCGCGTCCGTAAATGTTTGTGCCTTCGATAGGCTCCCAGCAGAATCCCGTTTCCCCATAGCCGGGTACCAATATGACATACGGAGGCATTAATATTTGAGTGCTTCTGATGTTTCTTTCGAGTGTCTTTGGGTCGATGAGTTTGAATTCGTTGAAGAGTTTTTCAACATAGCCCTTTGAGAAAATCGTATTGACGTTCGGCAAGAATTTTGATGCGAGTGCGGGATACTGTATGCCGAGTTTTCCAATCGCTTTTTTCACCATCTGACGTATGACGAGCGGTTCTGTAAATTGAATCTCTTTAGTGCCACCTATTTTGACAGCTGCTTGAATATTTCTCTCTTTTGATGCGTCTAACGTTTCTTTGAGCGTTTTGATATCGCTGTCCATTTTCTTAAGTTTTCCTATGCTTTTGATTATCTCGTCGAATATGGTGTACACTGCCTTGGAATACGGACCTTTTCCCTGGACTCCTTTGACTAAATCTCTTAGTTTTTCCTCTTCGATTGTCCTTTCGAATATCTTCCGCTCGTATTCCTTTTCCATCCAGGTTGTGTCTAAAGCTTTTGGCTGGGATGCACCTGATTCTTGGATTACGTCTTCGAACGTTGACTGCGAAATTTTGCCTTTCTTGATTTCGATGATCCATTCATCTGCATAGTAAAATACGTCGCTTGGGATGGTTTGAAAGGTTTCCTTTAACCTTTCGAAGTCGTCTTTGGACAAGTACCTCGGGTCTGCAATACCAAGTCTTATGAACATCTTCTGCTCAGCTGGGGATTTTTCTTCGAGCTTTTGAGCGATTTCTATGTAAATATTCCAAAAAATCTCTGAGAACTGGTCTTTGTACTCGTTAAAATTCTCTTCGTGCTGTTTTTTTATTTTTAGAAATTCTTCCACTAATGCCTTGTCAATGCCGTCGAAGAGTTTTTCAAAGTATGGCTCCATATATTCAACCTCTCCACATTAACTTGAGTTTCCCTTCCGAAAAATCGACGGTGTAAACGTTTCGATAACCTTTGCTCAGCAACTTCTCTGCCATCTTTGAAGCGTTCTTGAATGAAGCAACGATGTACGCATCGACTTGGATTTTTGTGTCGATGGACATTACAGGTATTCCTTCTACTTTCGTGTTTATTTTCTCAGCTTTTTCATCCAAGTACGCAACTATGTTATGCGATTGTCTTGTTGAAATCAGTCTTGCTAACATCGTTCCAACCACGCCTGCACCGAAGATGCATATATCACGTTTCCCGACAAGTTTTAAAAATATGTCTTGGAACTTGAGCTCTATGCTTTTATACATCTGTGATATTTCGGACAGATAGCTCAGTCTCAGGTAATTGAGCTTGATTTGACCACTTTCAGTCAACAGATATTTGTTCCCTGATTTTTGCACTAAACCGTCTGATTCGAACGATTTCAGGTATTTGTTCACCAGAGACGGCACGATTCCGGCTTTGAGTGCGATTTCGGAATGTTTCGTGATGCCTTCTGAAAGCGCCTGCAAGATAGTCATCTGTCTGTAGAGTGGTGAATACTCGAAAAAAGCGAATGTTTCCATCTTGCTTCCCCCTTTAAATCTCAAATAGCAAATTTTGAAATAGCTTCGGCGAATTTTTCGATTTCAAACTTTATATTATTTATTGCCTCCTCTAATTGTTCAATGCCAGCATACAGTTCTTCAACGGCATCATGATTTGTTTTGGAAACGTTAACGAGTTTGTCCACATTGTTCGTCGAAGCGGCCGTAACTTGCTGTATTACATTAAGCGAATCCCTTACAGAAGAGATGTTCTTTGTAACTTTCTCGGTAATAAGAACTGTTGAGGTTACGATCTTCTCAACATCAGATAGCGACTGTTTGCTCTCTTTTGCGAGGTTTCTTGTGGAGTTAGACAGTTCCATAATCATTTCGGCTATGCGTGAAAGCCCATCTCTATCTATGTTCTGTTTGCTCGTTTCTATCGACGCATTTATCGCAAGAACGGTTATGTTGTCTGATATATCGGTGATTCTGTCGGTTACTTTTGAAAGCGTTTCTGTAAGTGTGGCAAGTTTAGATGTGTACTCCGTTATCTGTTCGATTGTATCAGTGAATTCTGTCAACCTAAGTAATGTGTTCTCAATTTCAGCCCTGCTTTCTTCCATGTATGCTGCAAACTCCTCCATAGACTTGTCAAGTTCCTTTGATGCTCTTTCTGTGTTTTCCGCCATTGCTTTTATTTCAGAAGCCGATGATGATGTCTGAATAACGCTTTCTGACACGTTCTTCACAAGTGTCTTAGAATCGGAAATCTGTTTTCTCGGACGCCGTAACAAGAACTCTCCAACAAAAAAGCCAAGAACTATTGTTGAAATAATGATTATCGGGAACGATACGGAGAAGAATTTTTTTCTAAATTCGTTCAGTTTACGGAACAGCTCATCTTCTGTTGCAGCATGTGCGATGTAATAATTGCCATCGTATGAAAAAGCTACATATCTTTTAATCCCTTGATAATCGTATGAGTAGACACCTGCCTTTTTTTCTTGCATGTATTCAAACAATCCCGGAACTTGCTCTTTGGCATTAAGCCCTATTTTACTTGGATCATTGTGATGTACAGTTATTGCATCGTTGTTCAGAACATAGTAATACCCAAACTCGGGTTTTTGAGTGAAAAGCACGTCGTAATTTTTGAATCTCGAGAGTATCTTCACTTCGTCTAAGAACGCCTGAAGCGTCACTTCTGATATTATTTTAGATGACTGAGGAAAGACAAAAAATAACGTGAGCGTTACTAAAGACACGACCAATAACGATAAAGTTAAAGCATACACTGCTGAAAGTCTTGCTTTCATACCTGATCCCTCCATTTTATAGTTGTTTAATTACTCGGAAAGTATCTGCCCTACAGTCTCCCCATTCCACTCTGAAACGCTAATTAAAAGCTCAAGACCCAGTGAACTGAATTCTTGAGAAAGTCTTGAAATACTTTCAAGCAATTCTTCCACGTGTTCTTTTTCCTTGCCAAGAAGAACAGATATAAATTCACTTGTGTTGATTCGTCCAACCATGTCTGGCGATAATGTTTTTAATGTGTCAGCCAACAACTTAAACAGAGTTTCTAATTGGTTAGAATAGTGTGCGGAGCTGTTTCGAATGCCTTTTATTTTTATTCTTAAAAACGTCAGAGGCATTTCGTTTCTTTTTGCAAAGTCTATGGCATTCAGTATCTTGCTGATAATTATTGGTAACGTATAAGTGCCAGTTTGTTTATCCACATCTTTAAGAGTCTTCAGTAAGTGATATTGATTTAGAAGCTGCAGAAGGTTTGTAAGTGGGTAATTTGCCAGTGTGAGTATGTGATGGACCATTTCGATTATCTTAGGTTTTTCTACCAAAATGAAACCGATTAGGTTTTCGTCTTTAAATACAAGTTCGATGACATGCGAGTCTATTTCTTGCCTGTTGCTTGTATAGTTCGTTTCTACCAGTTCAAATCTCGTATTAAGGCCGGCTTCTTTCAGTGTTCTTAGAATAATCTCGCTATTTGCGAGACGAGTCTCATCTCCTGATGAAAAACCGTACAATCTCATCTCTGAATAGCATATTGTACCTATGTACAGGTTCTTAAATTCGAAGAGTTCGGAAAAGAGTTCATAGAGTTTTTTCATAACAAGGCTTTCATCGTATGCCAAACTTGTCAGCTGGAGTATCTCTCGTACCACGGTGGATTCTTTTAAACTTTCCTCAAGTATGTCCACCAATTCTCCGTACGGTTCTATGTGCAATTTGTACAATTCGCGAGACCACTCCATACTGAACGGCTTTTCAACAAAATTCAAAATCTCTCTTTCTATATCACTCTGTGGTAATGTTTTCTTTAAGAAGGCGTTAGCTCCGCTTCTCTTTGCCCAGAATGGATTTATCGTTTCTTCGGCGCCGGTAAGCATTAGTATCCCCACGTTTTTAAAAACGCTGAAGCTCCTTACAAACCTTGTAAAGTGGACTCCATTCAGTTTTGGCATAACGTAGTCAACGATTACCACGTCGGGCAGAAAAGTGAAAAATCTATTTATTCCGTCGAGTCCATCTTTTGCTACTTCGACAGTATGGCCATTAATTTCAAGTAGGTTCTTTAGAAAAGTTTGCCACACAGCGAAATCGTCTATAACGAGGACCTTTTTCAAAATGATCAGCCTCCTTATTAATATGCTTTATTTAGTTCTTTTAGAACTGAGCGTATTTTTTCAATCTCAAATTTTTCATACCGTTCTCCAAGGTTTTGGGCAATATTGTCTGGTAAATATGGGAATCTTGGCAATTTTTCTATGATGAACCTAACACCGCGCTTTTTCAGTTCAGATGTTTCTC
The DNA here is from genome assembly GCF_900143265.1 of Fervidobacterium gondwanense DSM 13020. Classification (NCBI taxonomy): domain Bacteria; kingdom Thermotogati; phylum Thermotogota; class Thermotogae; order Thermotogales; family Fervidobacteriaceae; genus Fervidobacterium; species Fervidobacterium gondwanense. The sequence continues at coordinate 13,242 of NZ_FRDJ01000015.1, forward strand.
TTGCTCCGTCATCTCCAAGTCCGCCGAGCACTGCGATAACAGTTTCAGAGTCTCCATATCGGATTAGTGATTTGAAAAGTGCTGATATTGACGGATGAACTGACGTACCAGTTTTCTCGCTATCCATGACGGTAATAATGTTTTCGCTGATAAATACTATATCTTTGTTTCCTTCTGGTAAGTATATTTTGTCTTCTATTCTTGTCGGCTTTGTAACGATTTCGACTTTGTGACCTGTATCATTTCGAAGATGTTCTGCAAATGTTTCCATGACGGATGCAGTGAAATGAATGCAGATAATTACCGGAACATTTAACCTTTCTTCTATTTTCAATATTTCAACTGCTTGAGAAGGGCTCCCCGCTGAGCCAACAATGATGAATTTTCTCATTAGATGACCTCCGATTTTCTTTCTTGAAGACTAAGACTCACGTATTAATTTTTCAATCAGTCGCAAGAGCTGTTCTGGTGGTTCATCTTTTGATATGTACGCATCAGCACCTACTTCAAGCCCCTTTGCTAATTGCTCATGTGTTAACGTACTGAACAAAATCACTGGGATTTTTGGTTTCTGTTCTTTAATTCTCTTTGTTACCTCGAAACCATCGATTCCCGGCATCTCAACATCGCAGATGACAGCATCTGGACTTGATTTCTTAATTACTTCGAGAGCTTCAATGCCACTGCTTGCTTCAATAGTTTTGTATCCGAAATTCTTGAGAAACTTCGACACAATTGTCCTTGTGACCACTGAGTCATCTACTATGAGAATCCTCTTCGTGTCTTGCTGTTTGGTCAGCACTTTCGTGAAACTCTCAGGGGCAATGATGGGAAGCGGATACACAAATATATTCTTCACAAACCCTTTTACAGCTCCATAACTCTCGTTTGAAATCTGACCATCGAATATGCCAAGTATGTTATCTACTAAAATCGCTTTGCCGCTGTTTGTAATTATTCCGAATCTCGGATTTTGACACGCATACGCAATGTCGTATAGATTGCTCTTATGGACAATCTTTTCGTTGTTATCGTTAGCCATTCTTGGCTGACTCACAACTTCAAGAACATCTCGGCTATCTATACAGAACTGTGTACCATCTCCACTTGCGACTATTACTCTTACTAAGAATGACTTCACTGGGAAGTGAACGATGAATTTTGTGCCTTTTCCAGGCGAAGTAACAAGTTCGACATCTCCGCCACGTGCCGTGGAAAAGTTTTTCACTACATCAAGCCCAATGCCACGCCCTGATGTACCGTCTGCTTGTTCTTTTGTTGAGAAGCCTGGTACGAATATAACGTCTTCTGGCCTTAAATGAGATAGGTTCTTTTCTGCGGCTTTTTTTCGTATCTTTTCAAAATCGATCCCATTCCCATCGTCTTCGATTTCTAAGTACAGTTCATTTTCTTTAATGTAACTTCGTAAAGTGATAGTTCCAACTTCTGGCTTTCCTCTTAGAATTCTAACTTCCGGTGATTCAATGCCATGCGCTATGGCGTTTCGTACCAAGTGAACAAGCATATCTATGAGCATTTGAGAGTCCTTCTTTTCTATGTGCTCTTCCCCAAGCTCAAGGTTTAACCTTACCTTCTTTTTGTTGAGAGTTGCCTCTTGCAATACTAACGCATCGAAATTCGCCAACAGCTTCTTTAGCTTCACATAATAAGAGTTCTCAACCATCGATATGAGCTTGGACTTTAGTATTCGCACTTCTCTGAGAGCGTTCTTGGTGTCCGTTCTCATAAGGCTGTTCTCTGCTGAAAGAGTTTTGGAGAGCAATTCTTGCAAGATTTCAATCGGCAAAGCTTCCGTTGTTGCCGAGGCAACGGAGGAGGTTGTCTCAGACTTTCCCTCGATTATTAGTTTATATTTCTCGAGTTCTTCGTCTGATAAGTCTGTATTCTTCTTTAATAATTCCGGCATTACTGAGAGAATGCGTGCTAACACATCATCTGTGAGTACTTCTTCCCCTGCAGACTGCCTTTTGAAGAACTCTTCGATGAAGTGGAAAAGTTCTTTGAAACCAGAAAAACCCACAAGACTGGCCGAGCCTTTGATCGTGTGAAATAACCTGTAAAGTTCGTTTAGAATAGCGTGTTCCTTTTCTTGAAGGTATGATTTGATTAGTTCAATAGATTGCTGTCCCTTTTCCAATAACTCTTGAATAAAAACGTCAACAAAGTCCATGGTTACACACTTCCTTCACACTATTCGATTAATTTGTACATTCCGCTTGGTGTTTCTAAGTACGTTTCGAAGCCATCCGCCGTTTTGTGTGTAAGCACATTGCCAAAAGTTAATCTTATATTGTCTGTCCTATATCCTAAGTTTTCAACAATTACGATAAATTTCCCACCATCTAAATCTTTAACTGGCAGGACTTTTTCATAATCGACAAACCCGTCAAATTCATCGGTTTTGAAGTGAATCATAATGCTCGATGGCAGTATATTTTTGACTTTCTTAAATGAGACTGCCAGTTTTTCTCCAATAATAATGTATTCTTCGGTAATACTGAAACGAGAAAGTTTTTGGTTGGATTTGGGTTCTTTGCTTTCTACCGTGCCTGAGAGCATGTCCTTATCAATTACCCTTGCGTTTGTTGGGAGCTGTACAAAATACGTGTTATAGACATAGTACGTGCTATCTTTGTGCAAAATTACGCCTGAGTATTCAGAGAATTTTTCGAAACCCCTGTCGTGTGGTATGTTGTGTGTTACTGGAATTGGTGTGGTATCTATTTCTTCTACGATACGGGTTACTCCAAGTGCAAATTCCCGGAGTATAAGGAAAAATTTAAAGAGCGGATTATTCAGATTTGTATGTGTTACAACAGGATAGAGTTGCTGTCCGTAAATCGCAAAGCCAAAAATTCCGACCTCTTCATGCCCTTTCAGGAATTTGTCGGTTATTCCAATTACTAAATCCTTTTGAATAGAAATTCTTACGTTACCATTGTCATGCTCAATTTCGCAAAGGTAATATTTCAAATTGATCACCTCTTACTATTTTCCCTTTTGTGTGTTAAGTAGATATTTGAGTTGCCATACCTCTTCATCGGCATGATTCAAGAATATAGCCTTCTGTAAAGATTTTTCAGCCTCTGATGTCATTCCAAGCTGCAACTCAGCGAGAGCCTTATATTTCCAAAATATGAAGTTAGTATGGTTCTTTGCGATTTCTTTTTTCAGCTTTTCGTATGCGTCTTTATATAACTTTTGGTTTAAGAAGGATTCGATGACTCTAACGTTTTCCTCAATTTCCAATGATTTAGCGTCTGCTTTTAAGATTTTTCCTAACTTTTCTTTTGTGACGAGTTCTGTCGTGTCCAAGATTTTCTCCGGTTTTCTGGAGTGTTCAGATACCTTCTCTTTTTTCAGGTAGTAAGTGGATTTAACCTTTTCTTTTTCAGCCGCAGAGATTTTTTTCAATATAGCTCCGGAATCCGAAAAGACTGGTGTGAAGTATTCGAAAAGCTTAGGAAAGTATTCGCCTAATCCAATTACTAAATATCCTCTATCTTTGAGCATGTTTACTATTTTGGTTATAACTTCGTCTACTCGATCAAAGTATATGAGCACCCTTCTGAGGAAAATTATATCAAATTTGTGTTCACGTTCAAAATTGCACTCAGGAGAGTTTATGTTGCAATGTACGAAGTACACGTTTTCTTTGTATTCTTCATTTATGCAAAAATGGTCGCCAACTTGTGTAAAGTATTTACATATTTGTTCTTCGTTCAAAAATCTGATGCTCCAGAACCTATAACATCCTTTTTCAGCTTGAAGTATTCTTTGCAAATTGACATCAATGCCCGTTATTTTGTACTTCACACCACATTCTTTTGCAACAATGGATACTGTGTAAACTTCTTCACCAGCTGAGCAACCTACAGACAAAATGTTCCAGAATGGTTTCTCTTTAAAAATGCGCTTCAGTTTTTCAAATGTTTGGATATCTCTGAAAAAATAGGATTCTCCAATTGTTAGGTTCTCTATAACAAGGCTTTCCAAAAGTTCATCATTCAGGATATCTGATATATCCTTTATGTTTCTAAGAAATCTATCGACGAGTCTTTGTTCAACTTTGAGGTTGTGCTTTTTTAGTATAATTTCGACTCTTGACTTTAACTCGTTAATTGTCCTTGATTCACTTTTTTGGACGTCCAAAACGTTACACCTCTTTTTCTCGACGTTCTTTTTTCCTTACATGTCAGTTAACTTTCCATGTGCAATTTTCTATTTTATTATACCACCATATATGATATACTTGTGAATAGAAAGTTCAGATTTCAAAGGATGGTGAACATTTAAATGCAAGATAGGATTAATAGTTTGAATGATAGTTTAAAAGTCGGGGTCATAGGTTACTCAGGAGATACAGACAAGCCTCCCGTTTCAGATATCTCTGAGATTTGTACAGAGCTTGGAAAAGAACTTGGCAAGCGATATACGGTCTTTACGGGCGGAAGAGACGGAGTTATGGAGCTCGTTTGTAAAGGGGCTCGAGAAGTCGGAGGAGTAACTGTTGGTGTACTGCCTTGGGAAGGCGATGATGCCAATGAGTACAATTCTTTTGTAATCAAGACAGGACTTGATTTTCAAATGCGCTCATTTATCCTTGTTAAGAGTGTGGATGTGGTTGTGGCTGTTGGCGGGGAGATAGGAACCGCTATTGAGATTTTGGCAGCTTACGCAAATAGAAAACCCGTGATACTGCTGAGAGGCACTGGTGGATGGACGGATAGGATTGCGCAGGTTTTGATCGATGGAGAGTATCTCGATAACAGGAAATTGGCACGGGTTTATCAGGCTCGTAGCGTTCAGGAAGTTATCGATATTATAGAGGCTATGTAGTTTATTCTGATGCATCATTTATCGCCTTTCATCACCTTAGGAGGGAAGAGGTTTGGAGAAGATTAGAGCTCTTGTAAGGACAGGTACGTACGTCAGTTACTTACCTGTTGTTATTGTTACAATTTTTTGGGGTGCTTCGTTTGTTGCGACAAAGTACGTCGTTCAGAGCTATTTCCCATTCCCTGCAGCACTTTACAGGTTTATCATTGCACTTGCAGTGCTTTTTCCAATAACGAAGAAAAAGAAGATTAAAGATATAAACGCTTTCTGGTCGGGTTTTTGGGGTATTACTATGTACTTCGTTTTCGAAAACACTGCTTTGAAGTATACTTCCCCGACAAATGCGGCGGTGATAGTCTCAAGTGCACCATTGTTGTACGTGCTCTTTACACACTTATTTCACAGGACTAAGACAAACAAGTTGCACTATTTGGGTTCACTTCTTGCATTCCTCGGTGTTGCTCTTGTTATACTGAACGGCAGGATATTAAAATTGAATCCTTTGGGTGATATACTTGCTTTTGGCTCTGCAATCGCTTGGGTTTTGTACACGCACTATGTGATAAAGATGAAGGATATTTCAGGAATTGACCAAGTCTTTTCGATAACTTTCTGGGGGGTTGTGACTCTGATACCTTTTGCACTGTTGCAAGATATGAGTATCAAGTTTGAGCCGAAGAGTTTTGTTAGTCTCATTTATCTTGGGATAATTTGCTCGGCTGTTGGTTATGTGCTGTGGAATAAGTCAATTGAACTGATCGGAGATAGAAAAACTACTAATTTCATATATTTCATTCCGTTGGTAACTGTCGTATCAGAGATTTTGTTAATGGGCTCAAAACTTACGGTGTATAATGTTTTAGGTGTCACACTGCTTATAATAGGATTATATACATTTGAAAGGGGAGAAGAGTATGGCAAAGAACGACTTAGGGATTGACTTGGGAACAGCGAATTTTATTGTCTACCAACAAGGTAAAGGCATCGTATTGAACGAACCGTCGGTTGTGGCAATTGAGAAGAGAACGAACAAGATACTTGCGATAGGTACGGAAGCAAAAGAGATGTTCGGTAAGACGCCAGAGGACAAAGTGATGGCTGTAAAGCCAATGAGAGACGGAGTCATCGCCGACTACACGATTATTTCCGAAGTTCTTAAGTACTTCATGAAGAAGCTTAACAAAGGTCTATTTTTCAAGTGCAATATGGTTATAGGCATTCCAACGAAGACAACGAGTGTAGAACAGAGGGCGGTGTACGACGCAGCGCTTAAAGCCGGGGCTAAGAGAGTTCATATCGTTCTTGAACCGACTGCCGCTGCGATAGGCATTGGGCTCGATGTTATGAAGCCTATGGGGAATATGGTTGTAGATATCGGTGGAGGCACAACGGATATTGCTGTAATAAGCATGGGAGGTATCGTTGTCGGTGATTCAATAAAGCTTGCAGGTAATGCTATCGATGAAGCGATTGTGAAAGGCGTCAGGAGAAATTTCGGGCTCATAATAGGTGACACTACTGCGGAAGAGATTAAAGTCAAGATAGGAAAGGTGCACGTTGATGTAGAAGATTTAGAATTGGAGATAAGAGGTAGAGACGCGGTAACGGGACTCCCGAGGACAGAACTCGTGAATTCAACGGACGTTTACAGGATGATTAGGCCTGTCGTTGATAATATGATTTCTCGAATAAAATTCGTTCTTGAAAAGACGCCACCTGAGCTATCAGCCGATATTGTAGAACACGGTATCGTCCTTACCGGTGGCGGTGCTCTCTTAAGAGGCATAGATAAGGCAATCCAAGAAGAAATTGGCGTACCGTGTAAGATAGCAGAAGACCCATTATTGTGTGTGGCTAAAGGAACGGGAAGATTGCTTGAGGACGAGGAGTTACTGAAACACGTGGCAGTCACTTACGAAAGGTAATAGATTGATTATAGATTTTTCAAAGGAGTGGTTTTCTTGTACAGAGGTGTGTACACCGCAGCGATGGGGATGCTTGCAGATTTGACGAAGATAGATACTCTTTCCAACAACTTGGCAAATGTTGAAACGAACGGCTATAAGTCCGATTCGCCGGCGTTTAGAACTTACTTGGAACGTGAAATTTATAGGATCAAGCCTGAACCGGAGAACAGGAGAGTTGAGGTTGCCAAGATTGGAAACGTTGAGCAAGCCATCATCGTTGATGAGGTGCGCACGCTCTTCACGCAGGGAAATATTGAGCAGACAAACGTTCAGACACATCTTGCTATATCGGGCGATGGTTTCTTCGCTGTCCAGAAAGATGGCAGGACGTTTTACACGAGGAATGGTGAATTCGTTGTCGATAACGAGCGAAGGTTGGTAAACACTCAAGGATATTATTTATTAGATAGCAATGGACAGATTATTAGATTTCCGGAAAACGGCTCTATCGATGAGAAAGGTAACGTAAGGGATGTGAATGGGAATTTGGTTGCAACGATACCTATTTATTCTCTACAAAATCCAGAGAAAGTTGGCGAAACCCTCTTCACAGGTCAACCACAGGTTATTGATATGAATGCCCCAAATGATATTAGGATTTTGCAAGGTTTTGTAGAAAAATCAAATGTGAACGCTGTGAGAGAAATGGTTAGAATGATAGAAGCGCACAGGCACTACGACGCAACGTCTAAAGCGATAGCAGTACACGATGAATTGCTCAACAAGCTGATAAACAACGTAGGGGCGTTGAGATAATAAGTAAGATGAACTATCGTGAGGAGGGATATAGATGATTAACAGTCTCTACACCGCAGCAACAGGTATGTGGGCTCAGCAGTTCAAAATGGATACAGTTTCCAACAACATAGCGAATGTTGATACTGCAGGGTACAAGAAGGTAAAATCAGAATTCCAAGACCTGATTTACAGCTATTCAAAGAACGCAGGAGCTGCAACCGCTCAGAATTCAACTACGCCAACAGGAATTTACGTCGGTCATGGCGTGAGGTTGGCTGCAACGACGAGGATATTTACTCAAGGAAATGTCGAAAATACAGGCAATGCTTTAGATCTTGCCATCAGTGGCGATGGGTTTTTCCAGATTCAGCTCCAAGATGGTAGGATTGCATACACGCGAGATGGACAGTTCAAAATCGACAGTGACGGGAGAGTCGTGACAGCTAATGGTCTTCTGCTCTCGCCCGCTTTGGTCGTGCCGCAGAATGCGACGTCACTCACTGTTTCACCCGATGGAATAGTGTCGGTTGAACTTGCAGACGGCACAATCCAACAGCTCGGAACGATCACTTTGGTAAGATTTGTAAACCCTGCCGGTCTGAAGTCTATAGGTGATAACTTGTATGTGCAGACGGCGGCGAGTGGAGATCCGATAGAAGGTGTTGCAGGTCAAGACGGATTTGGGACAATCTTACAAGGTTACGTAGAGAAATCGAATGTCGATGTTGTAAAAGAAATGGTTGACATGATCAGTGCGATGAGGGCGTACGAATTCAACTCAAGATCGATAATGACAGCGGACCAGATGCTACAAACGGCAAGTAACTTGAGAAGATAATATAGTTAGCACAATTAAGATCTGAATTTGGAAACCTCCTGAGTTCGAGTCTCAGGGGGTTATTTTTTATTTCACTGTCCTATGGTATAATAATTTGGAAAATTCTAAAGAAAAAAATCTCAAAGGGAGTGAAGAATTTGAGGCAAGAAGATATTCGAAATGAACAAGCGGAACAAGAAAACAAAGAACGTGAAGAAATTATTGAAAGGATTTTAAACGAAAAAGGCAAGAATGCTTTTGACGATATGATAAAGCTACTTTCAGATGAAGACCCAAAAGTATGCGATATAGCCACAGAGGTACTTTACAGGCTTTCAGAAAATTATGAGGAGGTTAAGGAGAAATTAAAAGACACTATTAAGCAGAGGATTTTAAGTGGGGTTAAAAATGATGTAAGCTTACTGTACCTGATAGATCTTGCAGGAGACCTCGGGCTTAAATTAGGAAACGAACTTTTGAAAGCTTTAGAACTGTACGATTTCGAAGAGGCCCAGCTTGTGATTTACGAAGCGCTTGCAAAATTAGAAAGAGGCGAAGAATTTTATCCTTTGTTAAGATACATGCTTTTGGAAGGCGAAGAGCGCTTCATGTACGGAGCACAGGTGGCTATGGTGCTTTCTTATCTTGATATTCCAGAGATTGTCCATGATTTAGTTCAAGCGATAGATAGTGGAGATTTTAAAGGAGAGGATCTCGAGACTATCAAGCAAGCTTTGAGTAATGTAATCAATTTAAGACCTTCATACAAAGAGATTTTGATCGCATTAGTCGGTGAGGACAATTTTGAAAAGTATGTTAGATAACAGCAGATTTTAGCTTCGGAGGGATGTTAGTATGGAGTTGTTTTGGGCGGCCGTTGTAGGTTATTTTTTTGGGTCAATTCCGTTTAGCTATATAATACCAAGACTGAAAGGTGTTGATATAACAAAAGTTGGTAGTGGAAACGTTGGTGGAACTAATGTTTTAAGAAATATGGGAACCAAGTACGGAGCTTTAGCTATGTTCTTAGATATTATCAAAGCGGTTGTGGCGGTACTTATATTCAAGACATACGGTGAACACGCAATGGTAATGGCCGGTGCTATGTCGGTTATAGGGCATTGTTACTCTCCATTTGTCAAGTTTAAAGGCGGAAAAGGTGTTGCAACGACACTTGGTACGTTTTTTGGAATCTTTCCTCAAGCTGGGATGTTTGCTTTGGGTGTTTGGATAGCTATCGTGGCTTTGACTCAGTACGTTTCGCTTGGCTCAATAGTCGGATTGTTGGCTGGTACGCTTTTCGCACTACTTTTTGGGAAAGACTATTGGATAGTCTTTCTGGGACTATCTTTGTTCTCGGTGTTAAGGCATAAAGAAAATATCAAACGTCTAATTGACAGAAACGAGCGAAAAACGAATATAGTAGATTATTTCTTGGGCTGGATGGACAAACTGGAAAAAAAGTGAGATTTGTAAAGAATTCAGCTATAAGAGTAGAGGAGAGTAAAAGGGTGAAGAAATTGCCGTTAAAAGATGCCAAGTATCTGTTATTGATAGTGTTTTTACTTCTAAGTTCACTAACTTTTGGGGTTATAGATGAGGAGACTGCAAGACTTTATTTCACGCAAGCACTGAAAAGCATCTACGAAGGTGATTTTGCGAAAGCTTTTGAACTCTCACAGAAGGCGCTGTCCGGACGTGTATATGTCCAGGAATTGCCATACTTTTGGTATCTGAGAAGTCGCTTGAGGATAATTAACAATCAGGTTGATAAAGCACTCGAAGAGCTGAAGAATTTCACAATGCTTGTCAGAAGTGATGACATAGACAATCTCATAGCAAAAGTCAATTATTTTAGAAAACTGAATCTTTCCCCATCCTCCACATTTGTAATGGGATATGTCAATTCTTTGAACGGGTACGTCAAGGGAATAGAATATTTTCAAACCCCAACGAGTTTGGCAGTTTACGGTGACAAGTTCGCTTTACTGGATTCTAAAAATAGAAGAATAGTTGTTGCAAAACAAAACAGAATTTTTAGTATAAAAAAGGTTTCGAAGGACTTAAAACAAGTGTTTTTTGATAGAAATGGGCAACTATATCTGCTTGGAGAAAAGGCTTTATACAATGAAAGCGAAGCAGAAATGATAAGTGGGTTGAAAGTACCGTATATAGCTGGTCAGGACAGAGAAGGTTATATATACATTGTCGATTTTGATAGATTAATAAAGTACAATCCGAATACTAATAAAAGTCTGGAATTCAAACTTGAAAGAATAACTTTTGCACTCGATGCTGAAATGACCGTCGACAAGCTTTACGTACTTGATGCCCTATCTCAGGAGATTTATGTATATTCCTTAGATAAATTGCAGAGGATTGATGTTATAAGGGTACCTGAAAAGATATGGAATTTTGAAGTTACACCCTACGGTGATATCATTTATCTTGGAAAAGATAAGATAGTTGCAGGCAAAGTAGAATTTCAAATGAAAGATGTTAACTTCATAGAATATTCTTACCCAACGCTTTTCCTGATTAAATGGAAGGGAAATATCATAGATCAGTATTGGTTGAAGGATGACAAACCAATTTTTGTTAACATAGATAGTTTGCATTTTGATGACAGTAATGCATATGCTTATATCAGAGTCGAAGATTTGTACGGTGATGAGATCCATTATATAGGTTACGCGCTCTCAATGTTTGAACAAGATGTCTATGTGCCTTCCGATGCTTATATCGAACAAAGAGAATCGAAGAATATTTTGTTAAATACGTGCATCAATGAACTGGTAAATTACAGGCTCGCAGGCACAAGAGTATTTGGCAAGTGTTCTATACTCTCAAAATTCACTGGCGGGCTGTCAGTTCAGACTATTCAGGATACGATGAAAAGTAGACTTTATTGGGTGACGAGATGGACGTACTTAAAGCCTGTCCCCCCTGGTGTTATAAAACTCAGTGCTAAAGTCGCTTTCAAAGAGCAGGTTTATTATGACACGATGTTTTATACAAACTTGCTTATTAACGCTATGAATAGTGCAAGCGAAGGAAAATAGTTTCCGATTAATCGATATTGAATTCGAGCCGATAAAATTTACAGGGGTGAATGTGTTATGAAAGAAATCCATAATGAAATCGTGCAACAGATAAAAAGAGCGGTGGAATTGACAGAAAACGGATTGTACGACGAAGCACTTAAAATATACAACGAATTGCTCAATAAAGATATTCCTGATGTTTATAATAATGTTGGGAACATATACAGGCGCCAGGGGATGCTCGGTAAGGCAATAGAGATGTACCGGAGGGCTATACAATCTGACCCTTATTTTTCACTTGCATATTTTAACCTCGCGTGCGCCTTGATGGAAATGGAGAGGTACAGCGATGCTGTTATGTTCTTTGAAAAAGCAGAAAAACTTGGACTGCAGGGATTTGAAACAGATGTGCAAATCGCATTGTGCTATATAGCGCTCGGAAACAAAAGGAAGGCTTCCGAGCGGATGAGGGATGAAAGAGTAAAGGCTGAAGTGCAGAATTACATAGATGGGAGGATTGATTTGTAGTGGGGCTTTCGAGTATCCAGTATATTAACGATTTAAAAGCCTTGGGGGAACTGGTACTTTCTAACTGGTACATAATCCTTCCTTTCTCTGTTTTTTTGTTGTTCTTCTCAAATTTCGTTGAGTTTCTGAGTTTGTGTCTTATGGGTTTTCTTGTGGGGTTCAGTTATATAAGTCCTATACTTTATACGTTCATTGAAAAATATCTGCCAAATGCGTTTGCGGTGGTAAGCAAAAATGAGATAATTTTCTCTATATCGATTTCTATCATCTTTGCTGTGATATTTTATGGACTTTATAAATCTATAATCTTCCTCGGGAGTTTCTTTATCGGTTTTTTCGCGGTGAATTTTATAGTGAACTCGTTTGCACAAACGTACGTGTCTCTTCCGTGGTACGCATATGTTGTCATTGGAGCTATAGTTGGTTTGGTAGCAGGGTTTTATGCCACAAAGAATAGTGCAAAATTCATCGGATTCCTCTCAATGTTGTTGGGATCTTTCTTTGTGGCTCTGACTCTAACAACACTTTTCAATCGATATGTGATAAAATTAAATGAGATGGTCTTTTCATATACGGCTTTCATTATAGCACTCGTTGTCTTTCTTGTGCGCGTGCGTAAGTTGTAACATCAATCGATATTGGAGGTTTCGATGATGCGCATTATGGGAAAATTGCTGAGTGTTATGAGAAGCATCTGGTTTTTGATAGGTGCTTTTTTGTATATTTTTGTTTATGGTTCGTTGGTGCTCCTAATAGGGGTGATTCTCGGAAAAGAAAGAGGACGGAATTTTGTCACGAAGCAGATAGAGGTTTTTGGTAGGGCTGCTTTCAAGCTTCTTGGAGTGAAAGTGTTTGTTTGCGGAAAAAAGCCGGATGTGAAGAGCAATTATATCGTCGTGACAAATCACCAAAGTATTTTGGATATACCAATGATAATCGGCTTTGTTGGACCGACACCGTTCTTGGCAAAGAAAGAACTTGGGAAATTTCCAATTATAAACTTGTACCTCAAGTACCTGGGAAGTGAACTTATTGATAGAGGGAATATACGGCAGACCGCAACGGCGATTAGAGAAGTTATGAAGAAGCTCCAAGAAGGGTATCATTTTGTTATCTTTCCAGAGGGTACTCGTTCGCCGGATGGAACTGTCTTGCCTTTTAAGAACAGAAGTTTGGAAATAGCTTTCAAATCAAAGGTTCCAGTGCTTCCTGTGGCTATGTGGGGAAACCACTTGGTCATACCCAAACACAGCCTTTTGGTTAAAAGTAACAAAACTGCCATGAAATTCTGTGAGCTTGTGTATCCGGAGAATTTTTCAAGTGAAGAGGAACTGAGATTGCACGTCGAAAATGTTATTCGCAATAGTGTTGAAGAGTTAAAAGAGGTGATTAAGAATGAAAAAAGCGGTAGTTAAGGCGTTAGTTTTGGATAAAGTTTCAAATACGCCCGTTGTTTTGCTTGGTATAGAGAATACCAAAAAGATATTGCCTATATGGATTGGGGCATGTGAAGCAAGTGTTATGGCAATTGCCATAGAAAGAGTACCTTTTGAAAGGCCTCTCACTCACGATTTGATGATAAGGATAATCGATGAACTGAGTTTGAAAATAGAAAGATTTGTTATCCATTCGATAAAGGATAATGTTTTTTACGCAAAGATAGTTTTGAGAGATTTAACGGTGTCCGAACAAGAGGCTTCGGAAGGTGTTAATCCTTTCATTGAAATCGATGCGAGACCGTCAGATTGTATTATACTTTCGCTGAAAACCGGAGCGCCACTTTACGTAGCAAATGAGATAATAGCTACGGAAGCTATTACTTTGGAAGAGATCGGAGAGAGTGAAGAAGAATTCAAGAAATTTGTTGAAGATTTAGACATAAGTGAATTCAAAAAGCTACTGAACGAACATCCAGAGAAATTCGAAGACTCTTCAAATGAACCAGATGAGCCTAATGATGAATAGTTATTATAATTTGATATTATCGAGGCAGGGGATGGCGTGTGCCAAAAGTGCCAAAGATTCCAAAGATAGATCTTGGAAAAGTTTTTGGTTTTTTGAAGTTTGGGAAGAAGAAAAGCGAGAGCTCAAAAGAAGGAACAGGAGAAGCAACGGAAAAAGTGAGCAAAGAGCCTATTAAGGGATTCAAAGGTATAATCGATAAAGTCAAGACGCTACTGTTAACTATATGGAGGCGAAAGTTGCTTTTTTATTCTCTTGTAGGTGTAATTGCAGTTACTTCGGTTGTGATCTTCTTAATGATGCGTCCGAAAACACCTGAGGCGGTTTTATCTGAAGGGACGCAAACTGTTGAAAATTTAGTTATCTCAATTCCATTTGGAGCTTTTCCATATGAGAAGTCGTTTAAGGTAAGAGTGGTACCGCAAGGTGCTGTTCAGGGCGTGTTAAGTACTGGGAATTTTATTAGTCCAATCTTCGAGTTGATTCCAAGCGATGGGAATTATAACATGGCGACAGTGCCGATAAAGGTGAGGTATTATTTCCCTTCAAGTCTTTTAGGTAGCAACGATTCAAATGCGATTGCGTTCGCGGGTTTAAGCAGTGATGGACAGGTTTACAATATAATCCCGGGTAGTTCCATCGATAAAGACAGTAGGGGTTACTATGTCGAGGCAAGTTTTTTCGTTATCCCCAAATGGCTTGGCGTTGTTTCCGTGCCTGGACAAGTGTTGAAAACTGGGATTTTGGAAGTTTATCGTAAAGTTTCAGCTTATCCTTCTTTGCTTATTGTTCCCGGAAGCGATGCGAATTTCTCAGGATATTATGAATCTGCTAAGGTTTCACCACTCTCGTTGTGGCAAGGTGTTTTCCCTGAAAGGTCAATATATGTTTATCAATACCCTTTAAATAGTTCGAAATCTTACAACTACAGCAGGGCACTGAAGACATTCCAGGAAGCAAATCCACTACCAAGTCCTATAATATTCGAAGCAGAAAGGTTAGCACAAGAGCTCAAAAGATTTGAGAATGTTGAGTTTGATATTATCACCCACGAAATTGGAGGACTAATAGTTTATTATTGCCTTGCAACCCATCCGGAAATTAAGAACGTTAGAAAGGTTGCTTATATATCTGTTCCATTTTACGGGACCAATATAGCGGATCCGAGGCTTGCAACAACTGTTTACGCGTCAAAACCTTCAGCTGCTTCATTGCTTTACAACCTTCCAGAAGGTATTGTTGCGGCTTTGCAAGGCTATTTAAAATCCTACATAGAAGCGATTAACGGTTATTATTCTGAAGTTCTACCAAATTCTGATTTCTTGAAAAAATTGCGCTACCTTCCTTATAGAACTGATGTAGACGTAATGGCTTATATGGGAAATACCCCACCTCTTGCGATAGATGTTACTTCGAGTTTGCTCGAGAAATTCTATCCGGAATTAGTTCTGAACACGGGTGATGGCGTTGTTACAAAAAATGCGGCAAGGTTGCCTTACATGACGCTGAAAATCTTTAATGGAAGTTGGAATGACTTTTACTCATCAGATGCTTTCGTTCAGGAGTTAAAAAAATTCTTGGCTTACGAAATTCCTGAATTACCACAATACAAAGATGATACCTTTGCTGAATACGTCACTACTGAGCAGGAAAAAGTCTTTGAAAGGTTCCTAACATCAAAAACAATAGAGGGATTCTATACGGAAGAATGGAAGATAGGGAACAACCCATTTGTGAAATTTTTGAAGTCATTTACTTACCCAGGGAATCAAATTGCCGTGTATGGTGGAATAATATACACAGCTGATGAAAAAGGTCTTTACGTAGGCGGAACAAAAGTCTGGGAAGAGAGTGTTCAAAATCTAAAAGAGACCATAGATGGAATCAGCTACGGAACGCAGGTTAAGGTTTTTTACAGGAAACTTGCCGATAGCGTTTCCTATGATCAGGTGTCATCTGACGATTATTTGGTGACAAAAGATTTCGCGATATTCGCAAAACCAAGAAGCGACGATAAAGTTGATTTCGTAGATAACACCGGAAACGTAATTGCAACGCTGAAAGGTATATATGGCAGGGTTATATACGATGGAAAAGAAATTCTTCTACTTACAAACAGGGAAGTGTATAGATATTATTACAACATCAAATACACCGCCCCTGTTGGGTTACAGCGAAGCTATGATATGACGTATGCTATAGTTATCGATGATTACATACTTGCTACTACAAGAGCCTACGGTCTTCTCATATTCGACAAGCTTGGTAATTACGCATACACTGCGGAAGGGTGGATGGGAAATCTCGGTCTATATTCTTCCGGAAATTATGTTGTGGCTGTGGGCGATAGTTTTATAACGTTCATAGATTTTGCAAACAGGCGAATTAACCGTATAGTCGAAGATGTGGAAGGTATAGTCTACGATGCAACAGTTTGGGAAGATAACCTTTACTTAATGACAAGCGAAGGTGTGCTTGTGTACAAGATTGGGTGAGGTTCCTTGCTTTATTACATTAAACACTTATTATGATCTACGAAGGAGGCATTTGGATGATACATCTTTTTTTAGCGCACTTTGTTGCGGACCACGGTTTCACGGATAACGCAAAAATACGGCACTACAAAGGTTACAAACTCCTGGAACATATCGTTTGGTCAATATTCGCGCTACTTGCATTTACTTTTGATACACTTTTGAAAAGCAGAACAGGGATAATTGTGCTTGTTTCTATGATGGCAATTCATGTGCTCGGAGATGTTATGCGAACTAAAATAGCGAACATTACAAGAATCCATATTTTGGAAGTTGGCTTGCTTTCCATAGCTTTCGTGCTCAATTTATTCGTAGCTGATGAATTTGTAAATTCCTACATATCAAAAGAATTTGCAATGTACTTATTGGGTATGGCTGTTGTCAGTATGGCGGTTACTTATTTCTTCAAGAATTTCTATCCTGGTAATGAAGAATACAACGACTTAGACGGTATTTCTGAAAGGTTGGCGTTTTATGTTTTCTTCTTAGGTAACAATTACCTTCTCGCTTTCTTGTCGCTCGGCTTAGGTCTTCTATACAGATTTTGGAAGACAAAGCCATCGCACGTGTGGTGGATTAGTCCAATGTCCGCCGTATTGATAAGTATACTATGGAAGGTTTTAATATTTTAAAAAGTATTAGAGAGAATTGTGAAGGGATAATTGGGAGGTGTCTTTTGTGAAGATTTCTTTGGATTGGTTGAACGATTATATACAGGTTACGAAGGAAGAAGTCAACGAGGCGTTGCCGAGGTTGGGATTTGACATAGGTGAAAATGGTCCTGTTTTTCCAGTCGTAGGTCCAATCGTTGTTGGGAAGATAGAGAGTATCGAAAAGCATCCGCAAGCTGACAAATTGCTTGTTTGTCAGGTGAATATCGGGAATGAAACGAAGACAATACTAACGGCAGACTTATCGGTTCAATCAGGTAAATATGTCTACGTTGCGTTAAAAGGTGCTAAATTAGCCAATGGAATAGAGATCCAAGAGAGAGCTATGCGAGGAGTTGTTTCTGAAGGTATGATGTGCTCGCTTGAAGAGCTTGGGCTGGAACAGAAAAGCGAACATGTTTTTACGTTCGACGGTCCTGCACAGCTCGGGGAAGACGTTGTAAAATTGCTTGGCCTTCATGATTGGTATTTCGATATGGAGATCACGCCAAACCGCCCAGATGCGCTGTCTTACTTTGGTGTCACAAGAGAGCTCTCAGCTGGATTGAAGAGGACCCCGAAGTTCCCTATCCCAAGAGTTAGGAACGCTGTCAATGAAGATAAGATAGATGTTTTCATTGAAACAGATGGATGCTGGCGATACACGGCAAGAGTGATAAGGGATGTAAAGGTTGGACCGAGCCCTCTTTGGCTGCAAAAAAGATTGATAGCTTCTGGTTTGAGACCGATTAATAACATCGTTGATATAACAAACTACGTCATGCTTGAAACGGGACACCCCGTCCATGCATTTGACCTCAAGAAACTTGCTGGAAAGATTGTCGTCAGAGATGCAAAACCAGGAGAGAAGATGCTGCTTTTGGACGGTAAAACCTACGAATTTTCAGGTGGTGAGGTTCTCATAACCGATGGTGAGAAGCTGCTCGCTCTTGGTGGAATCATGGGTGGAGAGGAATCAGGAATAACAAATGAAACAACGGATGTCTTACTCGAAGTTGCAATGTTTGATCCTGTTAGGATTAGAAGAACTTCGAGAAGATTGGGTGTATCGTCAGACTCTTCTTACAGGTTCGAGCGCGGAGTTGATTTCGATGATGCAGTTTTTGTCATAGAAAGATTGTCGCAGCTTATAGAAGAATTAGCAAATGGTAAGGCATCTAAAGAGATAGTAGATAATTACCTGAGAAAAATTGAGCAAAAGAAAATTTTTGTGCCAAAGTCATTGCCTAAGAAAGTCTTGGGAATCGATGTCAAACATATAGGCGAATACATCGAGCCGCTTGGATTTGAAGTTGAAGAGACGAAGGAAGGATACGAAGTCTATGTTCCGTCGTTTAGGTATTTCGACGTGTCGATACCAGAAGACATCATGGAAGAAGTGGGTAGGATTCATGGTTACGAGCACTTGCATTCAGAAGCGCCTCGGATGCCGGCGGTAGAACATGGCAGAAGTAAGAATCATAAAAAGAGAATTGAACTGAAATACTTCATGACAGGACTCGGTTTCAATGAGGCAAACACGCTTTCTTTCACTTCGAGCAAGGTCGTTGAAAACTTCGATGTTGCAGGAAAAGGGCTTCCTGTAAGTAATCCAATTATCTCTGATTTTGACGTAATGAGACCTTCGCTGCTTTACGGCTTACTCGAGTCGCTTTCGTACAATTACAAAAGACAGATTAAAGACGTGAAACTTTTCGAAGTAGGGAAGGTATTTTCTGTTAAAGATGGCAAACCATTTGAGCAGGAAGCTCTCGGTTTCGTGCTAACTGGTAGGGAATCTCCGAGGGACTACACCGATAAAAGAAACATTAGTCTCTACACTGTCAAAGGAGTTGTCGATGAACTATTTGAAAAGTTCGGTCTGGAAGTAACGTACAGAAAATTGGAAAAGAATGGAATAGTTCCGACAAGGGGTGCAGAGATTTACCATAAAGATAAATATGTCGGATTTATCGGGATGCTCGAACCTGAATTGATTGATAAACTTTACGATGTGAAGGATGAAGTCTACGTTGGTGAGATTTATCTTGAATGTATTTTCAAGGCTGATGAGCGAAGAGTTTACAAGAGTATTCCGCAGTTCCCGTACATTCGCAGGGATGTTTCTTATCTTATTCCTATTGGATATGAGATTGAGAACTTACTTAAGATCTACAAAGAATGCCCACTCGTTGAAGAAGTTGGAATAGACGATATTTACAGGCAAGTTGGAGAAGATTTCTACAGCGTAACTATTTACGCAAAATTCAGGGATTCTGAAAGAACACTTAGCGATGAAGAAGTTGACTTAGCACTTGATGACATCAAGTCTCGAATAAAGAAGGAGTGCGGTGTATCTACGAGGTTTTAGTGTAATTTTAGTTAACATGTGGCACTCCAGACTCGATAGTGTTAACTTGTAGTGATGAAAGAGTGTAAGTGTGAAAGAATGAGATTGATATTACCATTGTGCGTTTTCCAAAAATTCTTGACTACCCAAAAACCTTAGACCTACCACAAGAAGGGCATTTGGGATAAGGGAAAGAGAAGTTTTTGTGTTTGTGAGAATGGGAAAGTTTGAAGGAATGATGGCAGAGTTTGCAAAGGAATTGTTGGTTACCGTATTTGTCATGACCGTTTTTGTAAAAGCTGGTGGAATAACGTTTTGGCAAGAGAGCATTGAGTTATCCCTATCGGGATACCTCCTTTGTCAAGAGTAGGTTGGGGGGTGTCCCATCTTTATAAGAATAATGCGGTTTTTGGAAAGTTTCAATACTTTTAGTTAACATTATC
>NZ_FRDJ01000016.1 GCF_900143265.1 Fervidobacterium gondwanense DSM 13020
CTTTTGCTTAATAATTCTTATTTTTTCCTCTAACATTTTAATACCATCTATGGTATTATTAATCTTGAAAGGGCTAATCAAATCAATTCCACGATAATCAGTCATCCTAACCCAATGATTTCTTTTAGCAACATCAATACCGACAATTAGAGTGTCTTGAGAAATTCTTGAAACTTTTGGATTAACATACTTTTGTTCCATGGTATCGCCTCCTGATTTTAGTGTGATGGGGTAATTATATATTATCAGGAGGCGATACTTTTTTCAAAATCTATTTTTCCTTACAGGAATGCTCAGTTGTTGCTGTAACATCGTTGATTGCTTTAAGAATATCCTTGAATACATTTTCAAAATCATCTATACTATTTTCAAATTCTCTCTCGAAGTCTTTAACGAGCATGATATTCCCTTCAAATTCTTTAATAGCACCGCCCATACCTATCTTAATTCTTTCGATGACATCGATAAGTGCACTCCTAGCTGTATCAATATCTTTGAAAATTCTACTGATCTCTTTCATACCTTTACTACTGATACTCACACTCAAATTGCCTTCCGCAAAGCTGTGCATAACATTAGAAACATTCTTGAGTCTTGACAATATATAAAAACCCAAAAGTAGATACGCAATATTCACAACCAGCAAAACTGACAGCGAAGACAAAGATGCTCTAATAACCTTACCCCTAACAAAGTTCGCATCGAAATCACACGAAAGCCAAACATCCTTGCCCGAGAAGGTTCCAAGTTTAATCCCAACTATCTTTAACTCTCCCCATTCTTCACTCCTATATATCGGTGTAATATAGAAATCATCTGCTTTTGAGATATAAGAAATAACGAAAGAATCTTCTTCTGTATCTCCGAGAGCTGAGAATTCTTCTGAATTTTTTGGCATCCCGTCAACTAAGTAGACAATCTTCTCATCGGTAGACACATAGAACGTATACAAATATTTAAACCCATACTTCTCTCTCACCTTGCTAAGATACGAATTTATCTTCTCATACTCTGGAATAGTATCATCCATACTTGCAACGACCTTTTGCATGTCTTTCTCATCAATACTCACCGATATTGCCCTTAAAGTCGCGAGTGCATCTTCACCAATCTGCCCATCCATCGCGCTGAAATTTGACCGATAGGTGAAAAATATCCCCAAAACCGCACTAACAACAAAGATAATCAATGTAAGTGTCTTGAGACTCATGTTTTCACCTCCTTTGACTTAATTATACTACTTCTAAATAGAATTTTTCTGAAGAATATTTTGTTTACTTTTTAGCAATATAGAAAAACAATATCAATTTGCACTTCTTTCTTGAAAAACATGAACTTATCCGAATCTCGCGCCGCAAAGTTGTTTTCGCATCCTTTTCAACCCTGTCACGATATCCACGATGTAACTCTTGACTCACACATGAGATTGGAACAACTCTTTGCAGAAATACCTCGTCTAATCAAAAAATGGAATCATTTCCAATTCTTTCTTTGAAAACTTCGAATTCCGTTGTATAATAACTTGTCGTGAACATATCAAGAGTTTTTCCAAGATTAAGACTTCTAAGGAGGTGTAGGGTATGTTAAGAAAGATTTCTGTACTCTTGTTAGTTTTATTTTTACTTACATTCGCTCTTGCAGAAACTGAACTCATCATCCACTACCACAGATGGGATGGAAACTACGATGGTTGGAACCTCTGGATATGGTGGGTAGAACCTATTTCAAAAGATGGTGCTGCTTACCAATTTACTGAAAAAGACGATTTCGGCGTTGTCGCAAGAGTTAAATTCCCTGAAACGTTGACAAAAGTTGGTATCATCGTTAGACTCAATGAGTGGGTGCAGAAAGACGTTGCTATGGACAGATTCATAACGATAAAAGACGGAAAAGCGGAGGTGTGGCTCTTGCAAGGTATTGAACAAATCTACACAACAAAACCCGACACAAGCCCAAGAATTCTATTTGCACAAGCTCGCGACCAGTACACGGTAGAAGCATATCTCACAGGTCAGATTGAAACAACAAAAGCAACCGCAAAAGTGACAGTCGACGGAAAGTCTCTAAAAGTTGCGAGAGTTGAAAAGGCAAATCCAACAGATATCTCCAAGACAAATCACGTAAAAGTAGTACTCGCTGAACCAATTAAACTTGAAGACGTAAACAAAGACATCTTCGTCGAAGTCGAAGGCTATAAACCCGCACGCGTAGTGATGATGGAAATCCTCGACAAGATATACTATGACGGACCACTCGGATTCGAGTACACTCCGGAGAAGACAACAATCAGAGTCTGGTCACCAGTCTCCAAAACAGTCGATGTACTACTCTACAAAAAATGGGACGACAAAGACCCTGCACAAATCGTCCCTATGAAATACATCGGAAACGGTGCGTGGGAAGTAGTATTGAACGGCAACTGGGAAGGTTGGTTCTACAAAATCAGATACTTCAGCTACGGCGAGTACAGAGAATCGCTTGACTACTTCTCAAAAGCTGTAACAGCAAACTCCAAGAAGAGCGCAATCATCGACTTAAAGAAGACAAACCCACAAGGTTGGCTCGAACACAAAAAGCCACAATTTGAAGACCAGGTCGACGCGATAATCTACGAAATACACATTGCTGATATAACAGGACTTCCAAATTCTGGTGTAAAGAACAAAGCCACATACCTCGGCTTAACGGAAAAAGGCACACGAGGTCCAAACGGCGTAACGACAGGACTTGACCACCTTGTTGAACTCGGCGTAACGCACGTACACATACTCCCAGTCTACGACTTCTGGACAGGCGATGAACTTGACAAAGATTTTGAGAAATACTACAACTGGGGATACGACCCATTCCTCTTCACAGTGCCAGAAGGAAGGTACTCAACAGACCCAATCAACCCGTACACAAGAATCAACGAATTCAAACAAATGGTCAAAGTGCTCCACGAAAACGGTATAAGAGTCATACTCGACATGGTCTTCCCGCACACGTACGGTATAGGCGTGCTCTCCCCATTCGACCAAGCAGTTCCTTACTACTTCTACAGAATAGACCAGACCGGCGCATACCTCAATGAGAGCGGTTGTGGAAACGTCATAGCAAGTGAAAGACCGATGATGAGAAAATACATTGTTGATACGGTAAAATGGTGGGTTGAAGAGTACAAAGTCGACGGCTTCAGATTCGACCAGATGGGATTAATCGACAAAGACACAATGATAGCAGTAAGAGACGCTCTCAAAAAGATAGAACCCGCAATAGTCCTCTACGGTGAACCATGGGGCGGTATGGGAGTATCTCCGAGATTCGGAAAACACAACCTTGGAGGTACAGGAGTAGCAGGATTCAACGACGAGTTCAGAGACGCAATGCGCGGTTCAGTCTTCAACGCAACAGTTAAAGGATTCCTCATGGGCGCGCTTGCAAAAGAAACAGGCATCAGACGTGGTGTTGCAGGTAGCATAGAATACGATGATGTCATAAAGAGCTTTGCAAAGAACCCACAAGAAACGATTAACTACGTAGAAGCACACGACAACCACACGCTCTGGGACAAAAACTACCTTGCAGCTCAGGCAGACACAGCAGTTAAGTGGACAGAAGAAATGCTCAAAGATGCTCAGAAACTTGCAGGCGCAATACTTTTAACATCGCAAGGCGTAACATTCCTCCACGGAGGACAAGACTTTGCAAGAACGAAGAAGTTCGACGAAAACTCTTACAACTCACCAATCTCAATAAACGGATTTGACTACGAAAGAAAAGCGCAGTTCATAGACGTATTCGAATACTATAAAGGGCTCATCGAATTGAGAAAAACACACCCAGCGTTCAGACAGAGAGCAGCAGAAGACATAAAGAAAGTGCTCACTTTCTTGCCATCACCAAAGAAAGCTGTGGCATTCATGCTCAAAGATCCAAAAGATTCATGGAAAGAAATACTCGTAATATACAACGGAGACACAAAAGAACAGACATTCACACTACCAGAAGGCACATGGAACGTTGTGGTTGACAACAAAAAAGCAGGTACGAAAGTACTCTACCAACTCAGCGGACAGATAAAGATACCAGCAACATCCGCTCTTGTAATGTACAAATAAAATCAACAAGAATTATCGAAAAATTGTTGAAAAACCTCAAGTTCGTATGGTATAATATCCCCAAGAAAGGGGGTAGAAAATATGCCCAAAAGAATTCTTGTTGTTGAAGACGAGCCAAACATGAGACTCTTAGTAGCTGAAGAATTAATGGATGCCGGTTACGATGTCGATGAAGCCGAGAATGGGGAAGACGCATTAAGAAAATTCCAAGAAAGAGTATACGATTTAGTTACAATCGATATAGAGATGCCCGGTATGAATGGCTTAGAACTTGCTGGTAAACTCAGGGAAATAAGAAGAGAAGCAAAACTCGTGCTCTTAACAGCGTATTCTCACTACAAAAGTGACATGGCTTCATGGGCAGCCGATGCGTACGTTGTTAAATCTGCCGACTTGACTGAATTAAAAGAAGTAATAAGCCGTTTAATTAACATGTAAT
The DNA here is from genome assembly GCF_900143265.1 of Fervidobacterium gondwanense DSM 13020. Classification (NCBI taxonomy): domain Bacteria; kingdom Thermotogati; phylum Thermotogota; class Thermotogae; order Thermotogales; family Fervidobacteriaceae; genus Fervidobacterium; species Fervidobacterium gondwanense. The sequence continues at coordinate 4,540 of NZ_FRDJ01000016.1, forward strand.
CGATGCCCACACCTGCGAAAAAAAGGGGTGGGCATCACCCCTTTTTTTCTATTCTTAATCTGGCAGTGAATACAATAGTGTATAATATACATAAGAAGCTTTAGGAGGTGTCTGAATTGGATTACAAAAATACGTTAAACCTGCCACAAACCAACTTTCAGATGAAGGCAAATCTTGTGAATAAGGAACCCGAGATGCTCAAATTCTGGGAAGAGAAAGAGATTTACAAAAAGACCCTTGAAACGCGCGAAGGCGCACCGACTTATTTACTCCACGACGGACCGCCATACGCAAACGGTGATATACACCTCGGTACAGCGATGAACAAAATCCTGAAAGACTTCGTCACGCGCTACAAAACGATGCGTGGATACAGAGTACCGTATGTACCTGGATGGGACACGCACGGACTTCCGATAGAGCACAGAGTAACGACTACTCTCGGAGAAGAAGCAAAGAACAAGACACCTGTTGAAATCAGAAAACTCTGTAAAGAATTCGCACTCAAATTCGTTGACATACAAAGGGAAGAATTCAAAAGACTCGGCGTTAAAGGCGACTGGGAAAACCCGTACATAACGCTTAACCCAGAGTACGAATACCATATATTAGATGTCTTCAAAACGCTCGTTGAAGACGGGAACGTCTACAGAGGAAACAAACCAGTCTACTGGTGTCCAACGTGCAAGACCGCCCTTGCCGAAGCGGAAATCGAATACCACGACCACGACTCGCCGTCCATATATGTAAAATTCCAAATGGTCGATGACCCAAAAACATACGTAGTCATATGGACCACAACACCCTGGACAATACCAGCAAACGTCGCTATAGCGCTCCATCCAGAATACACATACGTAAAAATCAAAGTTGGTGAAGAACATTGGATAGTTGCCGAAGGACTGCTCCAAAAATTCGCAGCGGATGTCGATATTAACTTCGAAGTTGTTGAAAAATTCCTTGGAAAAGAACTCGAAGGAAAGCTCACAAAACACCCACTGTATGACAGAACATCCGTGATAGTTCTTGCAGACTATGTCACGCTCGAAGATGGTACTGGCTGTGTCCACACGGCACCAGGACACGGTGAAGAAGACTACCAAACAGGTTTAAAATACAACCTGCCAGTCCTCTCGCCAGTTGACAACGAAGGAAAATTCACAAAAGAGGCGGGAAAATACGAAGGCTTAAAGATTTGGGATGCAAACAAAATAATTGTAGAAGACATGAAAGCAAACGGAAACCTCATTAAAGTTGGAAAGATAAGCCACAGCTACCCACACTGCTGGCGCTGTAAAGGACCGGTAATGTTCCGTGCGACACCGCAGTGGTTCATATCAGTCAACAAAAATAACCTCAGAGGCAAAGTTCTTGAAGAAATAAAGAAAGTCAAATGGTACCCTGCATGGGGAGAAAATAGAATCACCGCTATGGTCCAGGAAAGACCAGACTGGACTATATCCAGACAAAGAGTCTGGGGCGTGCCAATCCCAGCCGTTCAGTGTAAACACTGTGGGGAAGTCATACTCGATCCAAAAGTAGTCGAACACTTTGCAAACATAGTCAAAGAAAAAGGCACAGACGCTTGGTTTGAAATGGATGTAAAAGATTTACTGCCAGTAGGATTCAAGTGTGAAAAATGCGGAAGCACGGAGTTTGAAAAAACATACGACACACTCGATGTCTGGATAGACTCAGGTTGCTCATGGGAAGCGGTAATAAGGTCAAAAGGCGAGAAATTCCCCGTTGACTTGTACCTTGAAGGTGACGACCAGCACAGAGGCTGGTTCCAGAGCTCAATATTCCTCGCAACAGCAAAATCTGGAACAGCACCATTCAAGAGCGTCGTGACGCACGGGTTCATAAAAGACGAACAGGGAAGAAAGATGAGCAAATCGCTCGGAAACGTAATAGACCCACTCGAAATAGTCAATAAATACGGTGCGGACATACTCAGACTATGGGTTGCAAGCACCGACTTCTTTGACAACATAAGGGTAGGAAAGAACATAATCGAACAGCAGGTTGAAGTATACAGAAAACTCAGAAACACTATCAGATACCTGCTCAGCAACCTGAATGATTTCACCGAAGACAACATCGTACCGTATGAAAAACTACTGCCACTTGACAAGTGGGCACTTGCAAGGCTTCAAAAATACATTGAACAAGTAACGCAGTACTATGAAGAATTCGAATACTCAAAAGTCTACAACGCAACGATCAAATACTGCACGACAGAACTCAGCTCTGTCTATCTTGACATACTAAAAGACAGACTCTATGTCGAAGCAAAAGACTCAATATACAGAAGGTCGGCACAAACCGTGCTCCACTACATACTTGAAGCGCTCGTAAAGATACTTGCGCCGATAATACCATTCACAGCGGAAGAAGCGTATCAAGAGAGCCACTTGAAGAAATTCGAAAGCGTACACCTCGAATACTGGCCAGAAGTAAGAAAAGAGTTCATCGACGAACAACTGCTTGAAGAATTCCAGCAACTGATGCTCATACGCGACGACGTGCTCAAAGCTCTTGAAAACGCTCGTGCTTCCGATGTCATAGGCCACTCCTTAGACGCGCACGTAGTTTTAGAACTCAAAAACGATGAACTAAAAGCATTGGCTAAAAAATACGAAGAACTGTTTGAGGAATTCTTCATTGTATCGAAAGTCACACTTACTGAAAACGTCTCAGGCTACAACGGCTTAGTTGCAAACGTCGAGGTCAAACGCGCAGAAGGTGAAAAGTGTCAAAGGTGCTGGAAATACCATCCTGAGACAGGAAAGGACGAGCAACATCCAGAGACATGTCCAAGATGTGCAGCAGTACTAAGAGGTGAGAGAAAATAACGCTGATGAGGGAAAAAACACTTAAAAGAAAGCTTTTGCTACTAATCACAACACTACTAATGCTTTTCATCTCGGTGGTTGGGCTTCCCGCCACCGATTCTACTTCACAAACAACGCTAAAAATCCCAGCAAAACTCGGAATCCAGAAGATAGACATCGAAAAGAACATCAAAGTTGATGGTAAAAACTACCCGTTTACATTCTTAGACGGAATGCTCCTTGCCGACGGGACGAGAAAAATTACAATTGACAACCGCACCTATACGATACAAGTAAAAACAATGCCAGATCCAGTGAAAGCCGATGGTTCAGTTGAGTACTACACATTCGTCCTCGAAGGCACAGCAACATTTTACGATCCTACAGTTCGAGAATTAAAAACCGTTGCAGCAAGCAAAGAAATGTCGATATCCGAAAAAATGTACATCGGTGTAATAAAAGATGATTTTGGTAACATATCGGACGTTGCGTTCGTACCTCCAACGCTTGAAAAACTCGACATACTCGATTCACAGAACCCGATATCAAACATTTCGGGAAGAAAATTCCTCCTATCGTCCAAATCGCCATACAGGATAATTAGCAGAACGATAATCCCAGAAAACAGCGCACTAATACTTGAAAATGGCGTCACATTGATAAATTCGCTAAACGCTGAACTTAACATCAAAGGTTCGCTGGTAACAACTGGACCAGCAACAATCCTCGGTAGCGGGACATTGAGCGTTTCTGGAAGCGGAATACTTTACGCGAGCGTCCTGGGAACTGAACTAAAAGTTACATCCGACCGCGGTGCGTTAGTCTTTCTCGACAACTCAGATATACTCGACATGAACCTCGTAATGCCGAACTTTGTAGTTATTCGCAACTCATCGCTTAGAAGCGCCAAAATAAACGGTGCATATGCAGTTTACATAATCGATTCGAACATAACCGAGTTAGAAGTCAAAAACTGCGGAAACGTGATTATCAACAATTCGAGTATTGGCAAAATGGACTTAGGCATGGTTTCAAAAGTCGTTGCATACAGCTCAGGCTTCTCTACACTCAACATCTCAGACCTCTCTGTGATGGCGCTCGTGTCATCAAAAGTAAACACAGTAAGTACCGACAGAGGCGGAGTTATCAAAGCTAAGAACTCAGAATTTGGGACCATAGCTTTACAAAATTATTCCATCGCTTACCTTTACAAATCATCTTCCCAGACATTAAGCGTTGAGAACTCTAAATACTACAATCTTGAAAGTAAAATTGGCAAGGTAATAAAATAAACCCAACGAACACAGCTTATCAGGGGGTGTAAGAAATGAGCGACTGCGTATTCTGCAAAATAATAGCCGGGCAGATACCATCGGAAAAAGTATACGAAGACGAGGAATTCATAGTCATCAAAGACATCCGTCCCGTAGCACCAACTCACTTGCTCGCGATATACAAAAAACACATTCCAACAATAAACGACTTAGAACTCGAAGACAGCCAAAAAATGTGGAGATTATTTGAAGTAATAAAGACCGTGGCAAAACAACAAAACATAGAAAGCTACAGGATAGTCCAAAACAACGGAAAAGACTCCGGACAAGAAGTCCCGCACATACACTTCCACATCATAGCCGGTCGAAGACTCGGTGCGCTTGGATAAATTAAAGTAACAAGTAAACCAACAAGTAAACCAAAAGCGAGGTGGACAAAATAAAAGCGATTGTATATCTCCCTATAAAGCCGGAAATTGCCAAAAAGCTCAACCTTCCGGTTAAGCTTCCAGTACTTGCCGAAGACTTATTACTCGTTACAGACCAGAACAACATACCTATAGACGTTATTGTCAGGGGTCTCGAAGAGCAATTCAACGTTGAAAAAGACGAATACTGGAAATCTTACCTTGTGTATTTTTACTACGAAAAATTCAAAATCTTGCTCAACGCAAAACAGTACGATGATGCACAAGAACTACTCAACAAAGTCAAAAGCATAGCAGTAGACTACAGATACAACTTTTACTCCGCATTGCTCCAAGCAAAACTTGGAAACTACGACCTTGCAGAGATAGAATTCAAACAATCACTTGCACTAAACCCGAATTTCTCATTGGCATACTACGAGCTCGGGAACTTGCTCTTTGCCAAAAAAGACTACGACGAAGCCGTTGATGCCTACACGAAAGCTTACCAGATTGACCCGAACTTCCTGCTCCCTTTACTAAAAATCGGGGACACCTACATGGAACTTGGACAACTTGATGATGCAGAAATAGTTTACAACTCAATAATCCAAAAACTTGAATCTCAGCCGCTTGCAAGCGAAGGACTCGAATTCCAGCCCATGCCAGAGGCATACTTACGACTTGGCGTGCTCTATAACATCCGAAACCAATACGAAAAAGCCGAAAAAACATTCAGAAAAGGACTGCAAAGCGCAAAGATGCCAGAAATAACATACAACTTAGCCTACACCCTCACAAAACTCGGCAAACACTTTGAAGCGTACAAAATGCTATACGAACTTTCTAAAGAATACGAAACACCAGAAGTGTTGAACGAACTCGGCATTTTACAAAGAAGGCTCGGATTGTACGAAGAAGCTTATACAACTTTTGAAAAAATCCAGGAAGACTTCCCAGAAAACTTTGAAAGAATACAATTCTATGTAGGCAAGAAGCGCTTCGACGACGAATATGAAAACGAAATGAAAAAATCAGAATCCAAACTCGAGCAGGTAGAATTCCCATTCCAGAAAGAACTTGAAATAATAATAGAATCAACAGACGATGAAGGACAGATAATAACAGAAAAATTCATCGAACTAACAAAAATCACCCCAAAACTCCAAGACGCACAAAGTGCAAGTACTCAACACTTTCCATACATACTTGCAGGAATCTACATTGCAGGAACTGAGCCAATAATAATGGAAAAAAACGCAACGCACATAACACTCACAACCATGGGTGCAGGGCTGCCGCTCGCATGCTCAACAGCGATATTAAGATTGCACCAATACATACTATCGGGCGAAACAAACATAGATCATTTTATAGAAGACATAAGAGCCGAGATAGAAGAGCTTCACTTCGACTTTGCCAACGAACTAACATCGCTGCTTGAACAACCACTCGACGATTTCTTCGACAAAGACTGCACAGACTACGAAAAGTTCACGATAAATCTCATAAAAGCCATAGCCTACATGCCAACGAAAGAAGAACTGAAAAACATAATTGACGAAACACTAAGAAAAACTGTCGAATTCTACATGCAAATGTTAGAATAAGAAATCCCCCGAGACGGGGGATTTCTGTTACCATTAACCCAATCCACCTCTAAGACTTCCCAACTTGGAAATCAACTCCTTCAAAATATTATACTCTTGAGAATCACTATTAAGTATCTGAGACTCTTTCCCGAGAAGATGTAGAAGTATTGGCCTAGCTGTCTTCAAAAGGGTATGATAGAAGCTGTTTTCTATATTCGCCTCCATATCAAAATCAATTCCTAAAATCTCTCTTGTGAGTGAAATATCTAGTTCATACTCTCTTCTTGTTTCCTCATCGACAAATCGCTTTGAAATATTTGGATTAGCATATTTCAAGGCAAATTCCATATCGGCGTTGATCTGCGGGTAAATCTCCCTAAGCATTTCTATTCCTAGATCGCCATATTTATCTCTGATTTCCTTGAGAGCTCGACCAGTTCCCAGAAATTCTGGAGGCATGCCAATCGTGTACATTGAAGCATTAAATGAAATTGCTCTTGGGATGTTAACATTTAAAGAAGTATCGATTCCTAAAATCTCTTCCTTTATCTTTTCATCTTCAATTATCGTCGCTAACTTATGAACATCAACGAATTCTCTGTGATACGATAATCCCCTTCTTGAAGCTGCTAACCTATCACGATTCTTGGGAATAAACACAGAAACATTTGCAACCACGTCTGCGATTTTTAGGAATGACCTGAGATAGTATTTGGTGAATATAGAAATGAAATCCTTTATAATAGAAACTTCTTTCTCAGAAAACTTCTTTACCTCATGCTTGTCTATATTTTCTTTCAAATAATTCACAAGCTTTTTCGTCTTTTCAGCACCGTGGTCATACCTTAAAGCTGACTGGATAGTTAGTGTACTTACCCCAGAGTAGGTTTTAAGAAAATTCTCCACATTTTCGAGAGTAAGCTGTCCCCTAAACGGCAAGCTACCGCAACCCATTATTGGGTAAATCTTTACCTGATAATTTTTTTCCAATTCCTTCGCTTTAGAAATAGATAAAATGACAGCCAACACACTTGAGACCATTCCATATGACAAAGCCGAATCAGACCTTCCTATCATAAACCTTACATACTCAGGTTTCTTCTCCAAACCATCTATGAACTCGCTTAGCGATTTATCTACATTCACAAGGGACACTACATCCTCGTACAACGGAATCACACTTATCGAATTCCTGTCAAACTTTATGTTGAAATTCCTATTCCCAAGCTCTGTTACAAGCTGAATCCGACCAACTGTATCAAAAAGGTCGTTTGAACTCTCGACCATAGGTACTATTACTTCTTTAATAGCTTGGCATTGTGTCTTTTCAAACATAGAAAAATTCGTTTCGACCGCTGCCATGATGCACATTATCTGCCTAAACACAGTTTCTTTATCTGCGCTTGACAGCCTTGGGGTTATAAACACATCCCTTCCCGGTATTAGACCATTGTGAAACAACTCAGCCGCCACCTGGAGCGGCTGGTGGTACGGAGTCAATTTTCCTTCAAAATCGATCATAACCTCGTCTATGCCAAGTCCACCGGACTCTTGAGGCAAAAGTGAGAAAAGCGCTTCATTAGGTTCTTGTTGGACGGATATGTACTCCATCGCATTATCTGGATGCTGTGTCATCATAGTAATTGGTATCCTCATAAAATCCCCCCTAAATCGATAAATCGTGTTGTTGACCTAATGTCTTACGAACATCGATACCTCTTTTCTAGAAGTTAAAAACATCTTGTATTATTAATTGTGAATTAATCATTTTTTCGCTGTTTAGGCTAATATATGAGCTCGTATCTTTCGTTTTTTCATTCTTTCTAATTTTATCACAATTTTACACGGTATTACAAGTATTTGTCAAGTCAGCCAAGACTAACAATGTAAACCTTTATCCTACTTTAGAAAAGCTGAAAGACCAACGCATGTAAAAATTACAACGCTACAGTGTGTGAAAAATTTTGCACGAAGTACTGAATTATTGACTGAAGCACGAATCTTTGAAAGGCCTCAAGAAATTCCTGAAACTATCTTGCTAAACTACCTACTCAGGATATTCTTAAAATCAATCTATCATCATGTCGAATTCTCAGTATAGTTAATTAATTATTTCCTCACGAACAGATATAACTCGCACGAAAAACAAAGCATTTCAAAACCTACGATTAAGCAAGAAAATTTTTGTCCTACATACTGAGAAAATGACTTTTCCGTATTTAGAATAATCATTTTATTGTGAAGAATATAATTTAATCTCTTGAACCTTTCAAGAAGTGTCTTATAATACTCATGCAATTGAGACTCAGTTGCAATACAATCCAATAACAAATCTTCTTTACACTGCATTGAATCCCAATAAAGAAAAATGAAAAAGAAAAGCCCCCGAGTGTGGTAAATATAACCAACAAGGGGGGGTTTTATTTGGCTAAGAAAGCTCAGAAATTCACGAAATATCCTTCTGGACTGAAACAAGAAGTTATCAGACTCTATTTGGAAAAGCATCTTCAAAAGAACAAGATTGCATCTTAGGCATCGACGAAGGTAGGGTAAGATTGTGAATAAAGAACTATCTTACCCAAGGAAATTTGGAAATGAAGAAAGGAAGGTCAAAGAAAGGTGAACATGAGAAAGAACTGAAAAGGTTAAGAGCAGAGAATGCATATCTGAAATTATTGATGGAAAAGTTGTTTGAAGAAAGTGATAAAAAACATAAGATACACAAAGAAAGACAGTAAAAGAATATGGAAGGTTGAAGGATGAATACATAGGATTCTACGATGAAGAGCGGTGTCAGGAGAGATTAAAATGCATGGCTTCGGTGGAGTACCGAAGCCATGCGATGTGAAAAAGAATAAATCAATTCTTTACATATTATACTTTCTAACCAAAGGCATTAGCTCTAATAAGTTGTTTTAGACAAGGAGTTTCAATTTTTCTTTTGATACTTCAAATCTTAAGAGACCTTCTAATGTCTTTGTCTCTTGATCTGATTCTAATTTTTCTGAAGATATGTAGAAAGAACCTTTAAAATCCCCGTAGAAATGAAGTGGGTCGTACGGTCTAAATGAAGCAACGTTCAGATACCACTTGTTTTCAGCTTTTTCAAAGACAAAGACAAACCAGTTGCTTCGTGTTTTGGTTAGGTGCCAACTGTCTCCTGTTTCCGCAATTATTCGTGCCATTGTTCTGTAATCAGTTCCGTCAAAGAATATTCCAGTTTCTTCTGCCAATTGCTGTATGTTATCTGGTTCGTGTCCGTTCTGCATGAGCAACACAATTCTATTTTCATTTCTTACAACAAATGGATGAACGTGTTCAAGGTCAACGCTTCCAACCGTTGCATACCTCGTGTGAAAAACAAGCCAAGAAATTTCTAAACCTGCGTGCTCATATGCGTAGTTTTCACCAATGAACCATTTCTTGACATGCAAATCGTTCACTAAGAAATCTTTTGTTTTGCCAATTTTGTAGCGTCTTGGTTCTATCTCTTCTGAGCTAACAAACCCGTTTCCATCTCCGCCTCTTGATAGAGTAAGCATGTCCAACCATGTTCCTTTTATACCCATGTTGTTGAAAATGGCTAATCTACACACCGAAAAGACCTCCTCTTCTAAAGTTTAATACTTAACAGAATAACCGCATAAGTAAGCCGCAAAGATATTGAGATATCACGACGGTCTAATTAAACCTAACCTTTCTAATAATCCTCTCTTTTTAATAGGTACCCAAACAGGAAGACGGTGTTTACGAATTCTTCTTCTCACACGTTTTTCCTCTTTCCTCCTAATCAAAGGAATACCTCCCAACTAGAAGCTTTTCTGGTAGTTTACAATATATAAAACGTAAGAATCGGCAAAATCTGACATAACTTTTTCAACTTTTCAAAGGAAAAACCGCCTCAAATATAGAGGCGGTTGAGGAGAAGAAAAAGGTATCAAAATTAGAATGAAACTGAAAATTCAAAGAATGGGACTATATACAATGTAAAAAGCGAAAATGCAAATGTTCCATCACCGTTGACATATTCAGTTCCTATACCTATATATGGGAGTACAATAAATGCCGTTCCCCAATGCCAGAAGTTGTTCCATGAGTTGAATTTCATAGATCCATAATAGTTCTTTTCCACGTATCCAAAGAGAAGTGCCGAGAAGCCTTTGTAACTTGTTATGTTTCCTTCTTTGTCAGAAAAAGGGTAGAGAATATTGAAAAATGGAAAAGTGATCCTTGTTTTTTGGTTTTTAGAAGATTTCGATGGCAATTCTATTATTATACTTGTTTCTATGTACTTCTTTTTATCATTAACTTCGTATGTAACAAACAACTTTCTATTGGAAACAATTCCGGAGATTCCAAGAACTTGCCAACCACCTGAGTAATAAATGTGACTCTCTGGGACTGCAATAATTGAAAGTGTAGAATTAGGCAAGATTACTGTCGGAACCTGAGCACGCGTTGCGTCTATGAACTTTTGACCTTCACGAATTAGTTTGACGGGTTTCCCGTAGTTGTCAGTGAATAGAGATTCGTCCCATATGATTTTCAAAGGTAGTCCTGTCTTGTTAGTAATTGTCAAACGCAAAACTTTTGTGTTTGCTAATATGTCGAACAAAGAACCAACGTACGTTTCCAAATCCACGATTATCCTAATATCGTCGTTTTCCATAACCGCTAAACTAACTTTTGTAGCCTCTTGTGTGTCCGCAAACGATGATACACCGAAAAATGTTAAGAGCACAACAAGAAAGAGCAATACTTTCCCAAATACTTTCCTCACGTTCAATCACCCTCCTAATCCTAAGATTTGTAGATTTGTAAAGAGAGCCGGTACGGAAAAAAAGGATAAATATAGCTTAATTACTGAACTTGATTACTGAACTTGCTTCTTATCTGCTTAACTGCTTCTTTGGCACCTGCAAGTGAGAATTCGAAGTGTACATATCCTTGGCTGTACCAATTGAGTTCGACCATTAATTTTCCATGGTTAAGGATTTTGTTAATGATATACGCATCGTTTCCAAAATTCAAGAAGTTACTCAGCGGTTCTTGGTAAAACGTAGTGTATTCTGGTTCCTGGTTATCCCACTTTATTCGCGTGTTTATAACAAGATATCCCCCACTTCCAAAGTCGAAATCTGCAATGTTGGGTGCGTTGTTGAACCATATGTACGTCCATTCAGTTTGCCCGTCTGTTGCTACAATGAGCCTTGCCTTTGTGTCTGAATATGGAAAGGTCATTGTCTCAAGCGATTTTACTTCGGGTGAAATAGCATACCAAATCTCATTTCCAGTCATTGGGTCTTTTTTGCTCGAAATTGTCCAACCGTGTAACGGGGCATTCACAATACTTTCGTTAGGTACACAAGATTGGAGCAAAACAATAAAGGATAATATGAGGGAAACTAAGAAGAGTCTTTGGGATTTGTTGAACACTCTGACACCTCCCACTTGAAGATTCAAAATAGTTATTGGAAGTTTCCGTACCGGCAAGAAAAGAAATGATAAAAAACCCCCTGGGATTGTTCCCAGGGGTAATGAATAGAATTATCTTTCAATGTCCGAACACAAGTTTGTAATCAATGTTGACTGGCTGAATTGAAAAGTCAAGCCTTTCTGTTCTCTTGATTTCTTTCAGTAACTTCTCGGTTTTCTCTTTGAGTTTTTCTATTTGCTTATCTTCGGGAATGTTTAGTCCATGGATAAGTATCGAGGAATTGCGCGTGCTTACCATAAATGCAAGATTTCTAACATCTTCTGCGGATATAACTTTAGTTGTACACTCATCTTTTACATTCAGAAGATACACTAAAATTTGAAGCAAACCAAGTTTTGGACGTAGTTCTTGTTCTACTTGTTCAAAGATCTTCCTCAGTGTATCGATAAGTGCATTCTGTTCTTCAGCGGTTAGCGAGCTTGTCTCAAAGGTTTTTCCTAAGCTGTACAATCTAAGTTGCAATAGCAATTCGAAAGCACGGTAGGTATATAGCGAAGAGAGTATTTTGTTTTCAGTCCCATATTTATTAGCAATCCACAATAGTGTTTCCGCCAAAGCAAGTATGCCTTTTTTGTTCTCAAAACTTTTTTCTTCCTTGCTATAGATAACATCCTTAATTGCATCAAGAATTTGCTTCTGTATCTTGAAAACATTGTAATATTTTCTCAGTGGGTCATTCATGAATTGGTCTTTTTCTAAATTTCTTAAGACTTCCTCCATCCTTTTTGCAGCGACTCCTATTTCAAGAGCATACCATTTTCCATATGCTAAACATAATTCTTCAAAGACTTTGAATTTTTCATTGCCGCTTTTTCTTCGAGCAGCGATTAAGTGGTCGTGAGCTGTATAAAAGTCTTTTGACCTGTATTTTTCGATTGCAAGTAGTACATCAACATCGGCAAGCACTTCGTGAGGGCTCGGTAAAATAACTAATTTCTCGGCACCTGCTCTTGGTCTTCTCAAATCTGTATCGTATTCCTCGTTGTCGATATATACAACTCTAATCTTATCGAAAAATCTTCTGAAAAAGAAACCCGCTGCACCAAGTCCGGCACTCATCGCTTTTGTTCCACTTGTTATATCAAGAGCTATATCTTTGTCTTCATACTTTGTGATAATGTCAACGACCTTTTCGTATATCTTCGTCACGTCGCTCTTTTGAATCTCCAAAGGATAAACTCTCTTACCAGTATCAGCTTCTATCTTCTCTATATGCTTTTGTGTCTCTGGAGTGTGAAGAATGTAGATCTCATCAGCCTGTGTTCCGAGAATAGCAAGCGTAGTTGCTTCAGGACTTGTACCTAAAGTGTGTATTGAAACGTCAAACTTCTTGAATTCTGGACTAACAATAGGATTTTCCTTCCAAAGAGCTAAAAGTGATGGCCAGATTTCCTCTTGGTACAACTGTTGAGGATTAGCGCCGTTTTTCACCTCCTGCTTGTACTCTTCCCATTTTTGGTTTAGAACTTCCTTTGAAATGCTTTCCATCATCTCACCCCCTATTTAATATTTTTTAGTAGGAAGGCTAATATGAACATTTGACATATCTTGATTATAACATTCATGAAATATCATATGTTACATAATCTTTTTCATGCCGATTTATTCGTCCGTGAAGAAACTCTTTAACTTACCAACCTTGTATGTTATTGGTTCCGTTATTACATATGACTTTTAACGTCTGAAACGCCTGAATGCATTTTCCAAACGAACCGTACGAAAGATTAGCATGAATTTGGAAGAGTACTTTGAGTAGGTATAAAATATGCAAGAATTGGAAGGTAGGATTTTTGGTTAGGAAGGTGTTGAAGATAACAATGGGTATTTTCACAAAAAATCCCTGGAGAGGAAATGTCAATGCTTTCCTCCCAGGGTTGATTAAGAATAGAATGGAAAATGAATTATAAGACTATAAGGCTATACCTATGTGTTTTCATAATTTGATTTTTTACTTGGATCTCACCCACTTGCTCTTCGATTTTGAATCTTTGCGTCTGTCTCACCTTCCTTCGTTTGTTTATTCCTTGGATAAGTCATGTTCAACTCTCACCCCCAATCGAAATTGTTAATAACCTTCCGTGATTTACAAATGACATTTAAAGTGAATCCATCAGGCTTTTCTCATGACGTGTTGCTGTTGGTACTCGTAATTCAAACTCACGCACGTCTGAAAGCTTTAGCAAGTTTGTAGATTATGTAGATAATACTTATAAAATCGTCGAACCTTCCCATGAACGGTACGAAGTCAGGAATAAAATCCACAGGAGATATCAGGGTTAGAAGAGCCAATACCAGCGGAAGATCGAACATCGGTATTCCAGTTTCACCTCCATATTTTGTTCTTTACAAGAGAACACCGTGCGAGGATTTACTGTCCACGCTCGGTGGATAGACCTTTAGATGTTTACTTGCTTTCGGGTCGGGATGAGACTATGTTACTCGGACAATTCTTCGATGGCTTTGAGAACCCCAACTACTCACATTATGACTAGAACTATGCTGTATGCAAGTCCGTCGATTGGCGAGGAGCTCATGACTATCTCTTCTGGCATGAGGGTGTCCATTTTTTCTTCGAGAAACTCCATTCTCCTCACCTCCTTTCTGCTCTTGATTTCCCGCGATTAAGCTATATCTGCCTTGTGGCTTCCGTGTATTACATATGACAATTGGAGGCAAAAGTTTGAATTTCTCTTATAAATACAAGTTTTTGGATTTCTGATGTTGTTATATTTAATTTCGTAAAATGGTTTCATGTATTACAAATGACATATAGCTGGATAGATGGCTTGTCCTTGGGAAGTAAAGACAGAAGACCAGCTTAAGATGCCTTTTACACGAGGTTGAAGACTCGGTGGGGATTTATGGGTTGCTTGGAAGATATAACAAAAAAAGCTTCCCTGAAATCACAGGGAAGCTCCTTAATTTTTTCTCATTATCTTTGAATCTTCAATTCAAACTCATCCCATACCGACTTGTACTCAATATAAAGCTTAGCTTTTTCAAACTCCTCTCTTATGTCCTTTTCTATCTTTTTCAAAGTTTCTTCATCAGTCTCAACTTCGGAATTCTTCACGATTTGCAATCCAAGAGATGCTTTTCTACCATTTTCACCGGAACTTAGCGTGTTTATTCCAAAAGACTTTGCGTATACCATTCGCACAGACTTGTGTTTATCAAAATGACTGAACTGGCGCGCTTTGAATGCTATCTTATCAGCTAATTGTATGAATTCAGGAACTCTCACACTCTCAGAATATTCATCTATCAATTCCTTAATTGTTGGGTAAACGATTTTCTCTTCTACATATTTTGCCGTTTTCTCGGCTTCTATATATTGCTCGTTCTCTAAGAATTCCTTGAGTTTCAAAAGTTCTGCTTTGGTTTCTTTATATTTAGAAGTTTCTTCCGGAATATCAATACTTTGATACTTATCAATAAGATAAAGACATTCGTTTTTTGTTCTTAGCAGTCTATTAAAGTGATAAGCGTCTGTTACTATTCTATCTGCCTGAACGTCCGTAGCATCTATGAATTTCAACCACTTCACAACAAACTTAATCACCTTTCTTTCAAGTTCATCGTCCACATACCATTCAGAATGTGGGTCGCTCATTAAACTTTCCAAACTCGAAGTATCAACGCCAAGTATCTCAGCAAAGTCTTTTGATTCGCTTTCATCATCTCTTTCGACTGCTAAATATCCTCTATGATATTTAGAAATCAGCTGCAGTGCTTTCTTAACAGCAACTGCCTTTTCTCTACCGAATATCCTTGTCAGCGTCAAGCCTTTATCACTTTCTTTCCCGCTTCCAATAAATGGTTTTTGGAAAGCAAGTACGTTGTAATGCTCATTATCCAAAAGCTGAACGGTTAGTTCGTTATGCACATCGCGTACAAGCGATGGAAGGGAATCAAGATGGAGAGTCTTTTTCAATTTTTCAATTTTGTAAATTGGATACGTATGTCCAAGGTCATGGACGTTTATGGAAACTATCAGAAGGAAATAGATCAGATCTTTGTAAGTTATGTTTTGGTAGTAACTCTTGTAAAGTTCATTATAACCGAACGGTGCAAAGAAATTATCTTCATCCATTTTAAGTATCAAACCTGTCAAGAAGTCCATCAGCCTTTTGCTGTGTCTTTGCGAGTGTTCCACAGTTTCAGGAATTTGGTCCCCAATCCACATGTGGTTCCATTTCTCCAAGATTCCAGATTCAATATATTCAGCAAGCTCAGGGTTCCTTCTGAAAACCTTCAAGAGTTGCTCTCCGTATCCAAAAGGAAGGTTTCTCTTTTTTGAATACTCCTTCTTAATTGAGTGAATATCATAGAAAGCAACTGGTTGACCACTATTATCAAAATTAAAAAGGGCAGCAACATCGTCATGTATCTGCAAAAGTTCTGTCCAAGAAGGCTCCACACCAGAGTCGAGAATTGAGTTAAGTGTTGAAATGATATTATCAACGTAGTAAGTATCCCAATTTACTACAACCCTGGGAATACGCAAAAGCTCTTCCTGCCTTTCATGTTTATAGTAAATGTCTTTGTTTCTAAATATCCCCCAGAGCATGAGTGCAAGACCTATCATCTTAACACCAGGTGCGATATCCATAATAATCTCAGAATCATCTTCACCAACATTTTCCATCAATTTATCCATCTTTTTTAAAACAATTTTGACTGTCTCCAAGTTTTCCTTTGTCGTTGTACCCTCATTGCTAAACGGGGTTTCTATGATGTATATTTTTTCAAATTCTTGATCTCTATCAGCCTTAAAAAGAAAATACAGCATATACAGAATCTGTGATGGCAATTCCGGAAATTTACTATCATCCAACACAGCAAAGTCCTCACTACCGTTAGACAAGACCAATACATTGTCCAACTTTCCTCTATCCTTGCTCAAAAAGTTCTTCAAGAGCTCAAGAATAGTTTCACAATATACACTGTTTTCATTATCATTCTTACAACATGGTCGATTAGATATCAATACAACATTCTTTATTTTGTAGCCTTTTTTCTTGATTAAAGCTAATGTCTCAATTTCTGCAGGTGGACGTTTTGGTCTAACTCCTGTCTCAAAAAAGTCAACAAGACTTTCAAATAGCATTTCCTGTTCTTCGGTGCTCTTAGGTCTATTATTTCCATCATTAAAGTAACCTCGAAAGCTCAGACCCACTGGCATGACAACTGTTGTTTTATCAAGTATGCGGTTTCTCAGATAACTTATGGTACTTATCAAACAGTTCGTCTCGTTTGCATTTATTATTCCTCTTAACCCTTCAAAAGGTTCGGCTAAGTTTTTGTTCATATAACGTTCCTGGTTGTTTTCATCCAATCTTTCCACCGCATTTTCTAACTCGGGTGGTACTTTGAAATCGTTAAATTCTACACCTTTTACACTTTCAATCTCCATCAAAAACCCATCAACCTTAGGATAGATAAACTCATCGATGACCACTTCAGGCACATCTAAAAGTTTGTACCTGATTTTCATCACTACATCACTGTTCTTAAGTTTCTTTGACATAAAATCATCAATTCCATCGATGATTTCTTCGTATTCTTCTCTGTTCAGACCATAATCATTGTTATCTGAGAGCTTTTTCTTAACAGTCCGAATCCATTTTTTAGTAAAACCTATGTCGGACTTTATCATCTCGAACCTCATTCGCTCCTCTTCATCGTCGTCTTTTCTTAAGTACCACTGTATAATACCTATCCTTTTTACAATATTATTCTTCTTATCTTTATTATCTAAAGTTACTACACCATTCTCATACTTCAAACCATTGTCCAAAATTCTCTCAAATGCCCCTCGTTCTTTTATAAGAAACTTTCTCTCTTTTTCAATATACGACATCTTCCAAACCCCCAGTTTCCATTATTGAACGTGTCGTTCAAGTATGATGTTCAAACCTTCGTAAAGAGCCTGTTGAACTGCGTTCCTAAGCACATCTTCAAACTCTCTAAAATTCCCAGCGTACTTTCTCTTTTCAAGCTTTTTAATCGCGTTAAGCGAAATCTTTTTAATTTTGTAGCCTTCTTCCTTGTCGAATGGATTGACATTAGGATTCAAAAGTACGAAATTGATCAAGAACCTTATATCCTCAACCCTTTCTCTCAATGGTGGAATAGTCAAACGGTATTTGAACCTGTAGTATAGGTCCGCTCTGAAACTACCCTCTTGAATTTCTTTTTTCAAATCCTTATTTGTCGCTGCAATGATATGGGTTGGTGCATAGATCTTTTCAGCTCCTGTGTAACCAACAGGATGGACTACACTGTCGTCCATGTAAGTCAAGAGCTTTGCTTGAACATCGGGAGGTACTTCTGTAATCTCATCGAGGAAAAGAATACCCGGACAGGATACTGTAATCCTTCCAAGTTTAGTTACACTATCGGTAAACGCTCCCTTCTCGGTTCCAAAGAGTATCGAGTCAATTAATTGCTTTTCCACGTTCACTAAAGACTGCCTGTAATATTCTTCTTTGAAGTGGTGTTCTCCAAGAACTTCGCGGGCTATAATCTCTGCTATGAGCGATTTGCCAGTTCCAGTTTCTCCCTCTAACAAGAGCGATGGGACTTTAAAATATCTATTTTTACTAAAAAACTCAATAAACTTTTTAGAAATATCCTGTAGCTTCTCATGACTCTCCATTCGAGGAGTATTACGATATTTTTTATCACGAACAAACTTGGTCATTGTTTCATAACTTTTCTTGAAATCAGCGATGATAGTTTTTAACTTTTTAGAAAACTCGCGCATTGATGGATCAAGGAAAACGGAGATGTATTTTATGTCCTCGTATTTTTCCGCTATTTCTTCTCTCTTAACGACGAATTTCCAATTTTCAATATCCTTCGCCCGTATCATTTCATACATTGTATCTTCTTCAACAATGATATTTTCGTCAGTTTCCCTCAATAAATCCTTGAGTAACTTCTCAAATTTCCCAAGCTCTTCGTACTCGAGCCCTTCTCCTTCGAGCCTCTCTCTTCTAAATACTCCAACAACATCGTGAGTCAAAAATTTCTTAATTAAATCTATATCAAGCGCCCTATCTATGATAAGTATATACATATCGTTCCCGCTATTTCCAACTTTATTGTCAAAACTATTACCCGTCACAATCCATATTACCTTTTTATTTTCTATCTCCTTGGGATTCTTTAATTCTGACCTTTTAATAATATTTACCAAATTAACCTTCTCACCCTTAGCTTTGAACTGAACACCAAGTCTATTGACTACATTCTTTACAATACTTTCCAATTCATCATCAACAACAAAACAAACCTTTAATTTACTCCCTTCCGACCGTCCTGCAGACATGGAACAGACCTCCTACATTCATACATTAGCTGTTTGCATTTCTTACAATCTCTTCAATTACACTCTTCACTCTCTTATTTTTCAGTAAATTACGAAGGCGTTCACGTTTCTCTTCTGTTGTATTAAAAACTTCATAAAAAACATCAGGAAAATCCTCAACACTTTTTCCGTTTAGCATTTTTTTCAAAAGTTCAAAATATTCCTTCTTTTTCAACTCTTCCAAAATTTCAAACTCATCAAATATCAATCCCCGAAACTCTCTGTAGTCTTTATCCTCTTGATTTTCAATTCTTCCTTTCTTTCTTTTCAAGAGAACTATTGGAACTATCTCTCCATTTGGAAGCAACACGCTCTTATCATTCAGACTTCTATCAATCGAGAACTTATATTCTCCTTGCCGTTCATCTTCCAAAACATATAACAGCTTTTCTTTTGAAAGTTCTTCAAACGGGAAGAAAGAAGCAAACAAATTTACCAACCCTTTAACTTTCTCCTCAGAGTCCCCGCTGAAAAGTAATTTATAACCAACGTCTGTTTTTACAACCAAGAACGATTTCTTTGGTGTCAATTTAATGCCTATTTCCAGGTCAATACTCCATTCTCCGTAAAGCTGAGAATCGATACGCTCACTACTTTGAGAAGCATCATCATCATACGATTCAGTAATATCATATATCGTCTCTTCTTCGCTTCCTGAAGTAACTATAACTCTCTCGTCTACAAGAACTTGTGATTGTTTTAGTTTAGTTTCTTGTCTTTGCTCTTGTTTTTGCCTAATTGCCATATTACATCCACCTCCAGAAGAAAGAGTACTCTACTCTTGGATGTTTCTCTTCGTAATCTTTTCCTATTTCAATTTCTTTTATAATATCCAGCCCTCTCTCAAACGACATGCAAGTGAGAGCACCTCTCAGGTCTATGTTAGAATGGTAATCTCCTGGTCTTGTGATTCCAAACCCCTTAATATATTGAGCAAAATTGTAAATCAATTCAAAATACAAAGATTTTGAGTCAAGGTAACTAAACAGATGATAACCTTCCCCCATGTCACGCTGAAAGTCTTTACTAACGTTTTCGAGAAATTTACTGTAATTTTCACTATTGAACGCATTCCTAAGAATACTCTCCCTAACAGACGCCATATTCAAACCCTTTCCACCAGTATGGAACGTCTCCATCGAAAGTTGCGTTCCTCGCTCTCCTATAACGTGCCCTGCTGAAATTCCTATGTACTCATTATCATTAAATTCCTTTAATCGTGAAACATCAAACCCACACCATTTTTTGCTAATATACCAACCATTGCCAATTTCAACAACTTTTGGTGAAAGTAGCACAAACCTATCCGGAATCATATCTTCACTTTCCACAAATCTAACTTCGTCCCCTACCTTTATGTAACGGTATAAGAACCTTTTCTTATCAAATCCATTTGGCAAGGTACTTAGATCTATATTAATTTCAACAAATTCATCAGTATTATCAGACGTCTTAATAGCTCCTACGAATTCAACGAGTTTACGGGTCAAATATCCGGCATCCGCAACTTTCAACTTTTTATCCATCAACGTCCTTCGAGCTCTCCTGACCAAACCATCTTCAGGATTGAAGTAATCTTTAACGCTTAAACCTTGTACGAAACCTGTTTGAATCTTTCTCTCTTCAACGCTGATTTCAAAATTAAGCTGTTTGTATTGCTTATCGTTCCCTCTACACTTTGATTTCTTAATAGCCTCGAAGCTGCCAGTATTATTGAGTATTTCAAAAATACTCAGTGTAAGATTTCTTTCCGTTGCCAATCTAACATACTTATCTAAAATAGTTGACTTTATATATTCCTTTATCTCATCATATTTTCCTTGCCTTGCATAATCTCTGATTACTTTGTCGGCTTCGCTCTTCAAAGCCTTTTTCTCTTTTCCGGTCTCACAATAGTAGCCGTACACCATATCTTGGTCTATCGAGTATATAAGCTCGCCATTACCCAGCTTGAAAGGATTGCGTGAAGGCAACATACTTCTTAATTCTTCCTTGATATCTTCTGTTTGCTCAGTTGGGTATATCACCGCCATAGTGTCTCCGTCAAAATCAGCATTGAAACCTTCACACACGTTTATTGGAAGTCCTATCGTATAGTTTTGCCAAAAAACAGGTCTGAATGCTTGAACAGAATGCCTGTGAATAGCTGGTTGCCTTATCAAGACTACATAAATATCATCGCTGATAAGTTCTTTAGTTAACAGCCTTGCGATTTCTTTTCGCTCCTTGCTGTCTCCCCTTAAAGCTCTTTCAACTTTGTCCTTTGAAATAACCGAAATTCTATCTTTGAGCCAAGCAATCCCAAAATCCACAGGCAAAATAACAGTATCAACATCCAAATCAACCACAAGACCTTCCAAATCTAGCTTAGAAAGAGGCATCGGAGAAATAACAGTTCGCGCCGAATAGTGTAATCTTCGGGCGATAACTATCTCACGAACAAAACCTTCCTTCTTGAAGAGTAATTTCTTAATCTTATCTTCTATGTATTTAAAATCTGCTCTTTTAGAGCCTTCCGCTTTTACTTCTTTGAGAACTACAACAATCTTATTCCAGAAATTCTCTATCAGCTTTGCGAACTTTTCAACATTTCCATTAGGCCCATGAGATAGTTTAATTCCATTCTTAACACTCTCAAACTCGCTCACATGCTCAAACACAGCTTCTAAATATTTGCTATGATTGATAAACTTGTCTATCTCTTTTATATCATCAACACTCTTGCTTTCCTTTCCTACAAAATTCTCCAACAAATCAAAAAATTGCTCAATTTCCTGATTAACATCAGGTGATTTCTGCATCATATACCAAATCCTGTACAAGCCAAATTTTCTCTTAGTATCACGATCTAAATTCCTCAAGGCAGAGTCTACATATATTTTCAACAGCTCTAAATCGACATTGAGTTTTGTATTAACATTGTTAGCTAACTTGAAGCAACTGCAATTAGATGAACCATTTGATTTCAACTCGAACCTGATACCGAACACATAATCAAAAATCTCGTTCAAAATATCCTCAGGATAGACTGTCAAATTTGCTTTTTTACCTTTTGCTAAACTACTCAAATTCTTTTGAGCGAACAGTTTTGTAAGTTTTCTATTTGCATATGATTGCAAACTCCAAAACTCAAGCTCTCCAAACTTCTGACCACCATTATTTGACTTACCTTTCTTTGGCTGACCTGTTAATTCACTTTCTGCTGCTATATCCACAACATGAATCTTATCCCTCACGCAATGGTCAAGCCTCACCATATATTGATAGCCAGCTGTAAGATACCAAACGTTACCATTGTAATAAACCCTAAACCTTCCGTATTTATCAGCACCTATTGAACGGAGAGAATCCAGAAGTTCATTTGAACGAGAGCTCATATTTTCCAGAGGAGAGATTGGTATAGGCAGGTTAAAATTGGCGTGTTTTACGGCAACTGAACAATGGGTCTCGTACAACTGTCCCAAATTCATCCTTGAAACAACGCCAAGTGGACTCAAGATAACATCGAGTTTGTAACGATTCCCTCCTATTTCCACTTCAGGCATCTGTTCGTCTGGAAGGATCAGAGAAACAGTACCCTTGTTTCCGTGTCTTCCCATCAGTTTGTCTCCAACTTCTAAAGGTTTGTAAACCTCGAAGTCTATATAGAAACTTATCACATATTCATCAAAAACTGCAGAAGGTACTGGAAAAGCATCCTTAGGCAGATTCACAACTCTTGCTTCATACCTTCCTTCATACGTACGTATCCAACTCTTTTTCTTTTTTTCGTCTTCTTTTATAGTAACTTCGAACAACTCTTTTCCATAATAAACACTCTCACCGGGCTTGACCTTCCATTCGATTATTGCTTCAACCTTGTTACCAACAAACTTCCATTTCCCCTCATTAAAAGTGAAACTCTTGGCTGAAATGAACTCTTCAGTAAACTTCTCACTTTCCTTAATCTTTACTCTCATTTTCTTAGCAAAACTCTCTGAAACTACTATGCCATCCTCAAAATTAAAACCGTAGAAAAGCCCGTACCCAACAAGTGCGTTCACGCCATATTTTTGCGTTTCAAAACCTGTTTTGATAATCGGTTCTTCGGCTTCCTCGACAGGTATCACTTGCTTCAAATTCTTTGATCCCATCAACATCCTTGCTGCATCGGAGTGCAAAATGAAAGGAATCTGTTTAGTAGCAAAAGACAGAAAATCGGGCGATGAGATATTCCCATTCAACAAATCTGAAATAGTAAATCTTTTATTAACAATTCTCAAATTATCAAAATCAAAAGACAAATCATCACTATCTATCAACGTAAGCGTTAGACCAATCTTATCCGACTCAGGAGTTTCAAGCAAATCAACAATCCCAAAATGTGAAGAATGTGGCAGCCTGAGGTTATCGTTAACCTGCTCATTTGGATAAATAACCTTTCGTGGTTCCGAATTATACGATATATCATTGAGCTCGTCTGCGAGGAAGAAATTAGGCACCTTTACGGCCAACCACCGCCCAGTTTTAGAATAATATCTACTAAAGATTACCCCTATCTTTTGAACGAGCTGATTCAAAAGTGCGCTTCTAAAGCTTGAATTGACTCTTCTATCGCGAACCCTTTCATAAACAATCCTGAGTAGAGCAAAAAGAAAATTCAAATAGTAACCTTGAAGGACTATACTCTCAGAAAGATTGATACTCTTTTCTAAAATTTCTTTCATTGATAAATCATCAACAGATTCATTCTCTTCAAAAACTTCCAACTCATCTGATGTGCTAAACCCATCAAAAACGACAAATGGAGAGTAAAGCTTACTACCTTCGAAATAAAAATACCCATCCTTATCAGGAACAAGCAAAATAACATCCTTAAGTTCAATATAATCATGGAAAAACTTTTCACCGAAATCAAACTTAATATCATACAAACCACCGATAACCAAGTTACCCGTCCCGTACAGATTGCTTTTCTTACTAACATCAATGTTCATAGCTTCCAAAACGTCTGATAGCTTTCTTAAGCTATCAACCTTCTTCTCAGAATCGTCTATCGATTTACTAATCGTTTTTCTGACTATGCCGAAAAAACTATTAATCATTCTCACAAACTCATCAGAACCAGCAAAAGAAAACTGCTGAAACAATCTCATACTATTCCCCCTCATCTTATTTTTACACACATACAACTTTTATAGGTAAAGGCTGAATCTACCATAACTAATTATAGCATACAATTGTGATACGATTACGTTAGGCATCATTGACATGACCAAAACCGAAACAATGATGCAATCACGTCTAAAGCCACAAAAAATTGAAAAGAGTACATTCCTTCTCAAAACAAAGTGTTAATTCAACATCTGAATAGATTAAACAAAAGTTTCAAATTCACCAAGGTTGAAAGGTAACAAAAATACATCATTGATGATATTCACAATAAACTCAAAGTATCTGAAATTCAAATAAGAGTTGAAGATAACTGAGGAAGGAAGAAGCCGTAAAGGACTTATTTGGTTATGTTAGAAGGGATAACATTTGAGATTTACTCATCAGCGGATTTAAGGCAGGAGAAAAGACAACCACGAATCCTTCGCCCTGTGTAGTATTCTATTATGCCGGCATTTTAGATCTGTCCGTTTAACAGAAGATTATAAAACACACTATCCCCACAATCTTTACTAATTATAAGAGAAAGTAATTTTCACACATCAATTTGATGTTGCCTGAATTAAAGAGAAACCTTGTAGTTTCATTTGAAATGAAACGCGGGGTTAAATCCCGCGTACAGTATTATATTATCGATATTTAGAATCTGAAGCAATGAATTTTATTAATCGACAAACGTTATTTCAACATCTTCAAATCCGAGCAACGTTACTAAATTCTTTACAATATACGATGCTTGAGCCTTTGCTTCTTCAATTATCCCAGCTCTTTTAGCATCCTCTTCGATTTCTTGAAGCACTTCATTCTCCAACTGTTGCCATTCCTCAAGCGATTCGTAATCGTCTTTCTTAAGTACAGTCGGTTGCTCTAAAAAGCGTGATTCTATTCTTGGAGACGGAAGGGTTAGTTTTACTGTTCTGTCTTCAACTACAACATCTGCGCTTGTTAGATTTGAAACATCTACATACGCCGTTACATCAGCCTTGCACATCAAGATAAGTTCCTTATCACCAAATGGTATATTCAAAAACCTATTTTCTACTCTTTTTCCAAAAACTTTTTCTATCTCATACTTAACCAAATCCAGTTGCAACACCTCTTGTAACTTTTTCAGTATAACCACATTTTCTTGATTAACCGATGTGTTTTCTTCTTCTTGATTAACCGATGTGTTTTCTTCGTTCCTATTTGCAAAAAACTCATTCCAAACAAACCCGAGCACTACTATAGTCACCAAAAGTCCGAATATAACTAAAATACAGGATTTTATTTTACCCATATTCCCACCCCATCTACATAACCATAACAGTCTCAAAGCCTAACTGTTTTAAAAGTTGTTCAACAAAAATCTTTGCGCGTTCTCTAGCCTGCGGGAGTATTTCAGCTTCAATTCTTTCTCTTTCTCTATCAATATCTGCCTCTGCTATCTCATGAATCTTTCTCTCGGCTTCAACTGGTAAATTAGCAACTAATGACTTGTATATATCTGTGTAATGCTCGAGTTTCTCAACAAAGTACTGTTCAAATATTTTAGCCTCAGGTACGGTAACTGTCGCTTGTTTTGTTTCGAAATCAATTTCAACATTCTCTTCACTTATTTCACTCAAATCAACTCCCGCTCTAAAAACGTAGACAAGGTGAGCTGCCGATTCATATCCATATAAAAAGTTTGCTATCTTATCTATAATATTACCATCCTCTACACTTGCTAAAATTCTCTTATACTCTTCGTAAGTTATTACAGAATCCTTATTTTTATTGTATATATAAACTTTTTGATACATAGCCCTCAAAGTGACGAGTCTTCCTATCTTCCTAATCTCCGATATATAAGTGGGAAATGATATCTTTTGGACCTTTCTTCCTATTCCGAACACCTCTGCAGAAAAATCTACGATTTGTTTCCAAGCAAACTTTACTACCACGAATAAAAGTAGGCCTATCAAAAAAATAAACACTACAATAAACAATATCGACTTAAAAACATCCATAAGTTCACCCCCAGCAGCGTAAATTTAAGCTTTCACCATCCAAAAACATATCTTTTTAATCACATTTTGCTAAAAGTATTCGAACAATTTAGCCCCCACTTTCTTACAGAGAGAAGTGCCTTTTCCACATACGAATATGTACGACACGGAAAAATCAAAGCAAGAAAAATTTCCATCTCTTTCAGAGAGAGGTTCCTTCCTGAC